>NZ_JBEYFS010000099.1:2869-39452 GCF_040634475.1 Streptomyces sp. NPDC007095 | reverse complement strand
ACGTCCAGTACGAGGACTTCCGGCCGGCACGCCGAGAGCACGCACCGGACGCCGCTCCTTGACGGGCAAACGTTGCCTGCCGCGGCACTAGCTGTCCGTCACCATGAGGGAGGCCATCATGCCCTCGTCCTCGTGCTGCAGCAGATGGCAGTGGAGCATGTACATGTAGGTGTCGTCCGAGAAGTCGGTGAACTTCATCGCGATCTCGATGGAGCCGCCGCCGACCACCTCGAACGTGTCGTACCAGCCTAGTTGGACGCCCGTCGGATCCTCCCCGTTGATGGAGATCAGCTGGAACGGCACATCATGCAGATGGAACGAGTGTTCAAGCTGCGTGCTGTTCTTGACCGTCCACACCTCCTCGGCGCCCAGAGTGGTGCTGATCATCGCCATCGAGGACATGCTCGTCCCGGCGGAGCCGTTGATCGTCATCGTTGTGCCGCTCTGGCCGAGCGTGATCGTCCGGGGGGTGAAGTCGCTGGTGTCGTAACGGGTGATGGTGTTGAGGGTCGGCAGGGTCTCCGGGGTGTCCGAGGTGTCCGGAGTGACGGTCAGGAACTCGTACGTCCCGCTGCCGCCGCGCACCCAGCCCGTCGTCACCACGGCCTCCAGGGTCACCGCGTCGCTGAGTTCCATCACGAACTCGGCCCGCGCGCCCGCCACCAGCCGGATGGACGCCACTTCGGTGGCCTCCGTCAGATAGCCCTGGTCGGTGGCGATCTGGGTGAGCGTCGCGCCGTCGCTGCGCTGGACGGTGATGATGTCGGACGGTGAGGCGTTGAGCAGCCGGAAGCGGGTGCGCTTCTTGGTGGCGGTGAAGGAGAGCGTGGTGTCGTCGACGTTCGTGCCGTTGCACAGCAGCGGGAAGCTGAGACCGTTGCTGAGGTAGCCGCTCAGGTTGTACTTGATGTCTCCCGCGCTGTCCGTGGCCAGACACTGCAGGATGATCGGGATGTCGTCGGTGCCGTAGGTGCTGGGCAGGGCCGCGGACGCGTCCGAGTCGTCCTCGACGATGATCATGCCCGCGAGGCCGTGGGTGGCCTGCTCCGCCGTGGTGCCCAGGGCGTGCGGGTGGTACCAGAGCGTCTTCGCCTCGTCCTTGACCGTGAAGGTGGGCGACCAGGTCTTCCCCGCGGCGAAGGCGTTCTGCGGGCCGCCGTCCATGCCGGGCGGGACGTGCGCGCCGTGGAAGTGGACGGTGGTGGCCTCGGTGAGGCTGTTGGTGATGTTCAGCAGGACGGTGTCGCCCGAGGTCCACTTCATGGTGGGGCCGAGGAACGACTGGTTGTAGCCCGCGGTCGTGCTGGTCACTCCGCTGAGCACCTCGCTGGTGCCGGTCTTCGCCTCCAGGGTGTACGTCGTGGTGCCGTCCGAGGTGGTCCCCTCCAGGAGGTCGGGGATGGTCAGCGTGGTGCCCGCGGCGTGCGCCTTGTTCTGCGTCGCGTTCGTCAGCAACGCGATGGCCGTGCCGCCGGCGGTCACCGCCGCGATGCCCGCCCCGGCCATCCCGCCGAGGAACTTGCGGCGGTGCATGCCCTTGCCCTTGGTCTTGGACCGGCCCTTGTCCTTGCCCGCGCCGGAGGCGGGCTGTGTGGTGTGCGTCATGGCGGTGGACTCTCGACCTGAGGGCTGTGTAAAGACTTGGGTCGAGTTAGGAGAACGCCGTCTTCGCTGTGAAATCCGATGACTGAAAGTCAGGATCAACTCCCTCCGAAAGAAGGAGAGTTGACGTGTCGCTGGTCACATCGGCAGCACGGGACGCAATGGACAGTCCCGTCCCGCCGGTGCCTCACAGCATCACGATTAGGTGACTGGAGCCCTGTGCGCCGCTGTCTGTGAGCGCGCATCGAAAGCGCTCTCCGGCGGCTACGCCCCGGCTGTGCGCGTCGGCTCCGCCGCGGTGCGGGCCTGTCGTACGAGTCGTATGTACCGGTCCCAGTCCCAGTACCGCCCGGGGTCGGTGTGGTCCGTGCCCGGCACCTCGACGTGTCCGATGATGTGCGCACGGTCGACGGGGATGCCGTACCGCCCGCAGACCGCGGCCGTCAGCCGTGCCGAGGCCGCGTACATGGCGTCCGTGAACGACGAGGAGCGCTCGACGAAGCCCTCGTGCTCTATGCCGACGCTCCGCTCGTTGTACCCCCGGTTGCCCGCGTGGAACGCCACGTCCAGCTCGCGGATCATCTGGGTGATGTGCCCGTCCTTGCGCACGATGTAGTGCGCCGCCGCGCCGTGTGCCGGGTCCTGGAAGACCTTCACAGCGCTTCGGTAGCTGCCCTGGGTGACGTGGATGACGACCCGGTCTATCCCGTAGTCGTCAGGCCGGTCCGCCCGCCGCCAGTTCGCCGACGAGGCGGCCACCCACTGCGCACTCCGGAAGTCGACGGCACCCGCCACCCGGGGCCTCTCGACGCCGGGCAGCCGCCACCACAGGTGGCCGAGCTCGCCGCGTGCGAGCACCGCCGTGCCCACGGCGGCCGCGGCGCCACCGATCAGCAGCGTGCGCCGTCCGATCCGCCGGTCGCGGTCCCGGCCGGCACGCCCCTTGGTCTTGTTCGCGCCCACGCCGCCCCCGCTGCTCCCGCTGTTCCCGGTGGATTCTCCGGCTCCGGTGATCCCCGTGGTGCTCGCACCCCTCGGGGTTCCCGTGGTCCCTGTGCCGACCGCGGACCCGCTGGTTCCCACGGTCTCTGTTGCCTCGGTGGTCTCCGTGTCGCCCGTGTTCTCCGTGTTCTCCGTGTTCTCCGTGGCCTCACTCATCGCGTCCGCCCCGTCCTTCGTGCCCGCCCGTCCTCCGGCGGCCCCCGTTGCGATCATCAACGGATACCCGCGGGCTTCGGTTCCCGCGGCCCCGTACTCTGGAGGGGCTATGACTGAGACCTCGCAGCGCCCCCGCCCCCTCCGCGTCCTCGCCGCCATGTCCGGCGGCGTGGACTCCGCCGTCGCCGCCGCCCGCGCGGCGGAAGCCGGTCACGACGTGACGGGCGTGCACCTCGCGCTCTCCGCCAACCCGCAATCGTTCCGCACGGGCGCGCGAGGCTGTTGCACCATCGAGGACTCGCGCGACGCCCGCCGCGCCGCGGACGTCATCGGCATCCCGTTCTACGTGTGGGACCTCGCCGAGCGCTTCCGCGAGGACGTGGTCGAGGACTTCATCGCCGAGTACGAGGCCGGGCGCACCCCCAACCCGTGTCTGCGCTGCAACGAGAAGATCAAGTTCGCCGCCCTGCTCGACAAGGCGCTCGCGCTCGGCTTCGACGCGGTCTGCACGGGCCACTACGCCAAGGTGATCGTCAACGAGGACGGCACGCGCGAGCTGCACCGCGCCTCGGACATGGCCAAGGACCAGTCGTACGTCCTCGGTGTCCTCGACGACCGCCAGCTCGCCCACGCGCTGTTCCCGCTGGGTGACACGGTGACGACGAAGGACGAGATCCGCGCGGAGGCGGAGCTCCGGGGCCTGGCCGTCGCCAAGAAGCCCGACTCGCACGACATCTGCTTCATCGCCGACGGCGACACCCAGGGCTTCCTGGCGAACCGCCTGGGCAAGGCGGAGGGCGACATCGTCGACGAGTCCGGGTCGGTCATCGGCTCCCACGAGGGCGCGTTCGGCTTCACGATCGGGCAGCGCAAGGGGCTGCGCATCGGCACCCCGGCCGCGGACGGCAAGCCGCGCTACGTCCTGGACATCTCGCCGGTGAACAACACGGTGACGGTGGGTCCGGCGGCATCCCTCGATGTCAGTGGGCTGACCGCCATCAAGCCCCGCTGGTGCGGCGCCGCCCCCACCGGCCCGGGCACCTACACCGCCCAGCTCCGCGCCCACGGAGGCGAGACCCAGGTCGCGGCCGAGCTGGTCGACGGCGAACTAGAGGTCACGTTCACCGAGCCGGTCCGCGGCGTCGCCCCCGGCCAGGCGATCGTCCTCTACGACGGCACGCGCGTGGTGGGCTCGGCGACGATCGCGACGACCACCCGCGCGACGGCGAGCGTCTAGGGCTTTTCCGGGCTCTGACCGGGCTCGCCGACGAACTCCGTCAGGAGCGGGGCGAGGGCGACCAGGACACGGTACGTCCCCTGGGGCGCCGTGTCCGCGACGGCCCGCGCGGCCTTGCGCAGCCCCACTCGGGGCTCGACCTCGCGGGCCACCTCGAAGGGTGCGTTACGCCACTTCGACTTCGTAGAAGCAGAAGTGGTCCTTGATCCGGGCGACGTCCGGCTTGGGGTCGGGGTAGGACCAGACGAGGTCGGGGGCGTCGGGCAGGGACCAGTAGGACGCGTCGCCCTTGAAGGGGCAGTGCGTGTGGGTGTCGGAGGTCGTCAGCAGGTCCAGGCGGACGTCCTCGGCCGGAAGGTAGTAGCGCACGGGACAGCCGGTCTCGCGCAGCACCAGGGGCCGGTCGCTCTCCGCCAGCACCTGGTCGCCGTGCACGACGCGTACCCGCTCCGTGCCCTGTTCGATCGTGATCGTGTGTCCATTGGCCATACCCGTACAGCGCGCGTGGGACCCGGGTTCTTCCCTCGTACCGTAGGCACATGAATATCTGCGTCTTCCTCTCCGCGGCCGACCTCGACGACCGCTACACCCGACCCGCCCGGGAGTTCGCCGAACTCCTCGGCAAGGGTGGCCACTCGCTGGTGTGGGGCGGCTCCGACGTCGGGCTGATGAAGGTGGTCGCCGACGGGGTGCAGGAGGCGGGCGGCCGGCTGCTGGGCGTCTCCGTGCACTTCCTGGCGGCCAGGACGTAGGCGGGCGCCGACGAGATGGTGATCGCCCGGGACCTCGCCGAGCGCAAGGCGCTGCTCCTGGCCAAGGCCGACGCCGTCGTGATCATGGTGGGCGGCGCCGGGACCCTCGACGAGGCGACCGAGATCCTGGAGCTGAAGAAGCACGGGAAGACCGAGAAGCCGGTCGTCCTGCTCAACACGGCGGGCTTCTACGACGGCCTGAAGGAGCAGTTCCGCCGCATGGACGCCGAGGGCTTCCTGCCGTGCCCGCTCACCGACCTGGTGTTCTTCGCCGAGGAGCCGGTAGGGGCGCTGGCCTACCTGGAGGCTGTGACATCAGCGGCTCCCGCCGCGGGCGTGGGCACCCAGTGATGCGAGCATGGCGTCCATGGCTACACATGTGATCACCGGGGCGGGCTCCGGTATCGGCGCGGCTGTCGCCCGCCGTCTGCACGCGCGCGGGGACGACCTCGTGCTCCACGCGCGCGACGCGGGCCGCGCGAAGGAACTGGCGGCGGAGTTCCCCGGAGCCCGGACCCTGGTCGGCGACCTGGCGGACCCGGACAAGCTCTCCTGGGCGTTCTCGCACCAGTCCCTGCCCGAGCGCGTCGACTCGCTCCTGCACATCGCGGGCGTGGTCGACCTCGGCCCCGTCGGGGAGCTGACGCCCAAGTCCTGGCGTCACCAGCTCAACGTCAACCTGATCGCCCCCGCCGAGCTGACCCGCCACTTCCTGCCGCAACTCCGCGTCGCCCAGGGCCACGTCGTGTTCGTCAACTCCGGCGCCGGCCTCGCCGCGCACGCCGACTGGTCCGCGTACGCCGCCTCCAAGCACGGCCTGAAGGCCCTCGCGGACTCCCTGCGCCACGAGGAGCACGCGGGCGGCGTCCGGGTGACCTCCGTCTACCCCGGCCGGACGGCGAGCCCCATGCAGGCGAAGGTCCACCAGCAGGAGGGCAAGGAGTACGACGCCTCGAAGTGGATCGACCCGGAGTCCGTCGCGACGACGATCCTGATGGCCGTCGACCTGCCGCGCGACGCGGAGGTCAACGACCTGACCGTGCGGCCGGGACGATGAGTTTCACCTGGGGCCCCGCCACCGGGGTCGGATCCATGCCCGGCGACGACGCCCGTGAGGCCGCCAAGACCGTGACCGGGTCCTTCGAGGACTTTCCGTTCCTGCCCGAGCTGCCCGCCCGGGGACCCGGCGCGGACATGATCGGACGGACCGCCGGGATGCTGGCCGAGCTCTACGCGCGCGTGGAGCCCAGCGGCTGGCGGATCGGGGACCGGCCGGGGCGCGACACCAAGCGGGCCAGGTCCTGGCTCGGCGAAGACCTCGACGCGCTGGAGGAGTTCACCCAGGGCTACGAGGGGCCGCTCAAGGTGCAGGCCGTGGGCCCCTGGACGCTGGCCGCCGCACTGGAGCTGCGGGGCGGCGAGGCGGCGCTCTCCGACCTCGGCGCCTGCCGGGACCTCGCCGGATCGCTCGCCGAGGGGCTGCGCACGCACCTCGACGAGGTACGGCGCCGGGTGCCCGGCGCCCAGATCGTGCTGCAGCTCGACGAGCCCTCGCTCATCGCGGTGCTGCGCGGCCAGGTGAAGTCCGCCAGCGGCTACCGCACCCACCGCGCCGTCGACCGGCAACGGGTGGAGTCGACGCTGCGGGACGTCGTCGGGGTGCACACCGACGGCCCGGTCGTGGTGCACTCGTGCGCACCCGACGTACCGTTCGCGCTGCTGCGCAGGGCGGGGGCCGCGGCCATCTCGTTCGACTTCTCACTGCTCACCGAGCGTGACGACGATGTCATCGGCGAGGCGGTGGAGGGCGGCACCCGGCTGTTCGCCGGTGTCGTGCCGGGCACGGACGGACCATTGTCAGACCCTGCCGGTAGCGTCATGGGTGTCAGGACGCTGTGGCGCAGGTTGGGGCTGCATCCGGGTCTTCTTGCGGAGGCGGTCACGGTCACTCCGTCGTGCGGACTCGCGGGCGCTTCCCCGGAGTACGCGCGCCGGGCACTCGCCCACTGCGCCCGGGCGGCGAGATCCCTCGCGGACAACCCAGAGTAACGGGAGGACAACACGGTGGCCGGCGACAAGGACGCACAGCCCAATTCCCTGCCCGCCGAGGCACGGGAGCAGCACGCGCAGCTCGCTGAGCAGATCGAGGAGCACCGCTTCCGGTACTACGTGAAGGACCAACCGGTCGTCAGCGACACGGAGTTCGACCAGCTGCTGCGCTCGCTGGAGGCCCTGGAGGAGCGGTATCCCGAGCTGCGCACCCCCGACTCCCCGACCCAGAAGGTCGCGGGCGCGTACAAGACCGAGTTCACCTCCGTCCAGCACCGCTCGCGCATGCTCTCGCTGGACAACGCCTTCAGCGACCTGGAGCTCGCCGCCTGGGCCGAGCGCATCGCCAAGGACGTGGGCGCCTCGGACCACCACTTCCTGTGCGAGCTGAAGGTCGACGGCCTCGCGGTCAACCTCACCTACGAGCGCGGCCGTCTCACCCGCGCGGCGACCCGCGGCGACGGCCGTACAGGCGAGGACATCACGCCCAATGTGCGGACGATCGCTGAGATTCCGGACCGTCTCAAGGGCGACCGCGTCCCGGATCTGGTGGAGATCCGCGGCGAGATCTACTTCCCGATGGAGAAGTTCGAGGAGCTCAACGCCCGCCTGGTGGAGGCCGGTGACAAGCCCTTCGCCAACCCGCGCAACGCGGCGGCGGGTTCGCTGCGCCAGAAGGACCCCCGCGTCACCGCGAGCCGCCCCCTGCACATGGTGGTCCACGGAATCGGTGCCCTGGAGGGCTTCGAGGGCCTCACCCGCCTCTCCGAGGCGTACACACTGCTGCACTCCTGGGGCCTGCCGACCACGCGGTACGCGAAGGTGGTCGACGACCTCGACGGCGTACGGGAGTTCATCGCGTACTACGGCGAGAACCGGCATTCCGTGGAGCACGAGATCGACGGAGTCGTCGTCAAGCTCGACGAGATCCGTCTCCAGGGCCGCCTCGGTTCCACGGCCCGCGCTCCACGCTGGGCCATCGCCTGGAAGTACGCGCCGGAAGAGGTCAACACCAAGCTGGTCGACATCAAGGTCGGAGTCGGCCGAACGGGGCGCGTCACTCCGTACGCGCAGGTCGAGCCGGTCACCGTCGCGGGCTCAGAGGTCGAGTTCGCGACTCTGCACAACCAGGAGGTAGTGAAGGCCAAGGGCGTCCTCATCGGGGACACGGTCGTGCTGCGTAAGGCCGGTGACGTCATCCCGGAGATCCTGGGGCCGGTGGTGGATCTCCGCGACGGCACCGAGCGGGAGTTCGTGATGCCGGCCGAGTGCCCCGAGTGCGGGACGCCGCTGCGCGCCATGAAGGAAGGCGACATCGACCTGCGCTGCCCCAACGGCCGTACCTGCCCGGCCCAGTTGAGAGAGCGCGTCTCCTACCTCGCGGGCCGGGAGTGCCTCGACATCGAGCACTTCGGCAATGTGGCCGCGGCGGCGCTGACCCGTCCGCTGGAGCCCGCCGCCCCACCGCTCGTCGACGAGGGCGACCTCTTCGACCTCACGGTCGAGCAGCTGCTCCCGATCAAGGCGTACGTCCTCGACCAGGACAGCGGCCTGCCCAAGCGGGACCCCAAGACCGGTGAGGAGAAGGTCGTCACGGTCTTCGCCAACCAGAAGGGCGAGCCGAAGAAGAACACGCTCGCTCTGCTCGACAACATCGCCGAGGCGAGGAGCCGCCCGCTCGCCCGCTTCATCAACGGACTCTCCATCAGGCACGTCGGCCCGGTGGCCGCCGAGGCGCTGGCCCGCGAGTTCCGTTCCATCGACCGCATCGAGCAGGCCACCGAGGAGGAACTCGCCGCGGTCGACGGGGTCGCCGGGATCATCGCGACCTCGGTCAAGCAGTGGTTCACGGAGGACTGGCACCGCGAGATCATCCGCAAATGGAAGGCCGCCGGCGTCCGGTTGGAGGACGAGGGTTCCGGCGAGGACGAGGGGCCGCGGCCGCTCGAAGGACTCACCGTCGTCGTCACCGGCACGCTCGAACACCACACGCGGGACGGCGCGAAGGAGGCCCTTCAGAGCCGGGGAGCGAAGGTGACCGGTTCGGTCTCGAAGAAGACGTCTTTCGTGGTCGTGGGCGACAATCCAGGATCTAAGTACGACAAGGCGATGCAGCTGAAGGTGCCGGTTCTGAACGAGGAGGGCTTCGCCGTCCTGCTCGAACAGGGACCGGAGGCCGCCGCGGAAGTCGCCCTCCCGACCGGGGAGTAACGGTTGAAGGCCACCCGTTCGGCGCATATCAGATGCATACGGGTGGCCGGGGCGCATTCGGGCAACCGTCGTCGACCGCTGCCCGTAGAAGCCTTCTGCGGCCTACTGTTGAGGTGTGCGCCTGCCGTGCCCGGCTGCGGTTGGGGCATCCCCTGCTCCGCAAGAGTCTGGGGAAGGGTTTTCGGACGCGGTGCCGTTGGCAGTTGTCGCCGGCACGGACCGCGTGGCGTGGGCACCGCCGGCTGTGAGAGGGACGGGAATGGAACCGACCGAGAGCGCCGCCCCGGACTCACGGCTGCGCCTGCGCCGGATGACCGGCGCGTGGATGGCCGGCCTCCGGACGGGGCGTTCGTCGGAGCGCTCCGGCACGGGCGGGCAGGGCTCCGCACCACCCCTCACCGCAACGGCTCCGGCCCCGGGTGCCGGCAGGCTCACCGCCGGGCGTGGCGGCGGCCTGTCCGGTCACGATCCCGAACGGCGCATCTCCTTGCCCACGCTGCCCGCCGCGGTCGTCGGGATGGCCGCGTTCGTCCTCGGCGGCGGCTTCTACCGGGCGTTCAGCGGCCACCACGCACTCTTCCCGTCCGGTGCGGTCGGCTGGTCGCTGGCCGTACTGACCGGCATCATCGTCGGCCATCTGGTCGCCCTCGGCCGCGCCCGCTGGTGGGGCGGCACGGGCTCCGGCGCCGCGCTCACCCTCGCGGTCCTGCTGCTGTACGGCTGGGTGGCCGCCGGGATGGTCAGCCTGACCGTCGTCGTGCTGGTCGGCGCCGCCCGCCGAGGCCGCTGGCGCCAGGGGGTGTTGCACGGCGCGGTCGACATCCTCGGCATCGGCGCCGGAGCGCTGGTCCTCGCCATGTTCGGGCGGGTGCCGTCCGTGGAGGCGCCCTGGAATCCGGAGAGCTGGAACTTCTACGCCGCACCCGAGGTGGTGCTGGTCGCGACCGCCTATCTCGCGGTCACCCGCGTCCTGCTCTGGTACCTGCACGCGCCGGGCACCGGCGGACTGCCCACCGCCACCCGCACGGCGCTGGTCAGGCAGGGCCTGGTCGCCGTCGCACTGCTCGGCATCGCGCCGCTGATCTGTGTCGTCGCGGTCGCCCAGCCGATGCTGCTGCCGCTGTTCTCGATCCCCCTCATCGCACTCGACTCCACCCTGTGGATCGCCCGCGTCCGGGCCGAGGAGCAACTGCGCGACCCGCTGACCGGGCTGCCCAACCGCCAGTGGCTGCTCGAACGGACCTGGACGGCTCTGGACGATGCCGAGCGCATCGGTGCCCGCTCCGCCCTGATGCTGATCGACCTCGACCGCTTCCGTTCCGTGAATGACACGTTGGGGCACCTCGCCGGTGACCGACTGCTCCTTCAGATAGCCGACCGGCTGCGGCTGGCGCTGCCGCGCGGGGCGGAGGCCGCGCGGCTCGGCGGGGACGAGTTCGCCGTGTTACTGCCCGTCGCCGACTCCACCACGTCGGCCACGCGGGTCGCCCGCAATCTTGTCGCCGCCCTCGGCTCGCCGCTCGACCTCGACGGACTCACCCTCGTCCTGGAGGCCAGCGCCGGGCTGGCCGTCTTTCCCGACCACGCGCTGGACGCTGAGGGGCTGCTGCGTCGGGCGGACGTGGCGATGTACCAGGCCAAGCGGGACCGTACGGGGGTGGAGGTGTACGAGTCCAAGCGGGACTCGAACACGCCGGACCGGCTCGGTCTGCTGGGGGATCTGCGCCGGGCGCTGGACGCCGGTGACGTCGAACTGCACTACCAGCCCAAGGTCCGCTTCGACGGACAGGTGGCCGGGCTCGAGGCGCTGGTCCGCTGGGTGCATCCCGAGCGGGGGAAGGTGCCGCCGGACGAGTTCATCGCGATCGCCGAGTCGTCCGGGCTGATGCCGCACCTCACCGAGTACGTGCTGGAGACCGCGCTCGCCCAGCTCGCGCGCTGGCGGGCGCAGGGACTGCGCGTACCGGTCGCGGTGAACGTGTCCCCGCGGGACGTCCACACCCCCGGTTTCGCGGGCTCGGTCGCCGCGCGGCTCGCCCGGCACGGGGTCCCCCCGGGGGCGTTGCAGCTGGAGATAACGGAGCATGTGCTCCTCGAGGACCCGCAGCGGGCCGCGGACACGCTGGCCGGGCTGACCGCGCACGGCGTGAAGATGTCGCTGGACGACTTCGGTACGGGGTACTCCTCGCTGGTGCATCTGCGGCGGCTGCCGGTGAGCGAGCTGAAGATCGACCGGTCCTTCGTCGCGCGGCTCGCCGTGGACAACGAGGACGCGGAGATCGTGCGCTGCACCGTCGATCTCGCGCATTCGCTGGGGCTGCTCGTCGTGGCGGAGGGTGTCGAGGACGACGAGACGTGGGAGCGGTTGCGGGATCTCGGGTGTGACGCGGTGCAGGGGTGGCTGGTCGCGGCGGCGATGCCTCCGGAGGAGGCGACGGCGTGGCTGCTGGCGCGGGGGTCGCGCGGCTGGCAGCGGCCGCGTGCCGCGCTGCCGGCGGCGGAGTAGCTCCGACGGTTCGTTGCCGGGTGCCGGTTCGTGGGGCTCCCGCCGGGCTCTCCCACCCGCGCACCACCCGTGACGGCCACCCGACAAGCGGACCTCTCCCGTGCGGCTTGTCGGCCGTCGGCTTCCGCGCCTCGACAGGGGCGCGGGGAACCGGGCCATCAGCCACGGGCGGCCCGCAGCTTCATCACGGCGGGGAATGCGGCCTCGACAGGGGCGCGGGGAACCGGGCCATCAGCCACGGGCGGCCCGCAGCTTCATCACGGCGGGGAATGCGGCCTCGACAGGGGCGCGGGGAACCGCGCGCCCGGCCATGGGCGGTCCGCAGGTTCTGGACGGTGGTGTCGGTCCCGGACGGGTCGGCGCCGACGGCGGGGAACACGCACCGGCGACTTCCACCTAGTACACGAACCGTCACGGGTGGTGCGGGTGGGAAAGGGGCCTGAGGCAAACCCGGGCGCAGGCATCGGCCCCGGACCCATAGGATTGGGCCAAACCACACACTCTCACCCAGAGGATCGCTGCATGCCTGGCATCACGCGCGAGGAGGTCGCCCACCTCGCACGGCTGGCGCGTCTGGAGCTGAAGGCCGAAGAGCTCGACCACTTCGCCGGCCAGCTCGACGACATCATCGGCGCGGTCGCCCGCGTCAGCGAGGTCGCCGACCAAGACGTACCGCCGACCTCTCACCCGCTGCCGCTGACGAACGTCATGCGCGCGGACGAGGTCCGTCCGTCGCTCACCCCCGAGCAGGCGCTCTCCGGCGCCCCGGCCCAGGAGCAGCAGCGTTTCAAGGTGCCGCAGATCCTGGGGGAGGACTAATCACCATGACGGACACCAACGTCAACATCATCAAGCTGACCGCGGCCGAGATCGCCGCGAAGATCGCCGCGGGCGAACTCACGGCCGTCGCGGTCACCGAGGCCCACCTCGCCCGGATCGAGGCCGTCGACGAGAAGGTGCACGCCTTCCTGCACGTCGACCGCGAGGGCGCCCTCGCGCAGGCCCGCGCCGTCGACGCCAAGCGGGATCGGGGCGACAAGCTCGGCCCGCTGGCCGGTGTGCCGCTCGCGCTCAAGGACATCTTCACCACCGAGGGCATCCCGACGACCGTCGGTTCGAAGATCCTCGAGGGCTGGATCCCGCCGTACGACGCGACCCTCACCAAGAAGCTGAAGGCCGCCGACGTCGTCATCCTCGGCAAGACCAACATGGACGAGTTCGCCATGGGGTCCTCCACCGAGAACAGCGCGTACGGCCCCACCGGCAACCCCTGGGACCTCACCCGTATCCCCGGCGGCTCCGGCGGCGGGTCGAGCGCCGCGCTCGCCTCGTTCGAGGCGCCCCTCGCCATCGGCACGGACACGGGCGGCTCCATCCGCCAGCCCGCCGCCGTCACCGGCACGGTCGGCGTCAAGCCGACGTACGGCGGGGTGTCGCGCTACGGCATGGTCGCGTTCTCGTCCTCCCTCGACCAGGGCGGTCCCTGCGCCCGTACGGTCCTGGACGCCGCGCTGCTGCACGAGGTCATCGCGGGCCACGACCCGCTCGACTCCACCTCCATCGACGCCCCGGTCCCGCCGGTCGTCGAGGCGGCCCGCAACGGCTCGGTCGCCGGCATGCGTGTCGGTGTCGTCAAGCAGTTCCGCGGCGAGGGCTACCAGGCCGGTGTCGTGCAGCGCTTCGACGAGGCCGTCGCCCTTCTCAAGGAGCTCGGCGCCGAGATCGTCGAGCTGGACTGCCCGTCCTTCGACCTGGCGCTGGCGGCGTACTACCTGATCGCCCCGTCCGAGTGTTCGAGCAACCTCGCCCGCTTCGACGCGATGCGCTACGGCCTGCGGGTCGGCGACGACGGCACCAAGTCGGCCGAGGAGGTCACCTCCCTCACCCGTGAGGCGGGCTTCGGCCCCGAGGTCAAGCGCCGCATCATGCTCGGCACGTACGCGCTCAGCTCCGGCTACTACGACGCGTACTACGGCAGCGCCCAGAAGGTCCGTACGCTCATCACGCGCGACTTCGAGAAGTCGTTCGAGAAGGTCGACGTCATCGTCTCGCCGACCACGCCGACCACCGCCTTCCCGATCGGCGAGCGAGCCGACGACCCGATGGCGATGTACCTCGCGGACCTGTGCACCATCCCGACCAACCTGGCGGGCAACGCCGCCATGTCGCTGCCCTGCGGTCTCGCCCCGGAGGACAACCTCCCGGTCGGTCTGCAGATCATCGCCCCCGCGATGAAGGACGACAGGCTTTACAAGGTCGGCGCCGCAGTCGAGGCCGCCTTCGTGGAAAAGTGGGGGCACCCGCTGCTCGAGGAGGCTCCGTCGCTGTGAGTAAGGCTCTGACCAAGGCCAAGGGCTTCAAGAAGTCCAAGTCCGGCACGTACCTGTCCATCGCGACCACCGCGTTCGGTGCCGTCGGCGTCGCCAAGCAGGCCAAGAAGGCCCGCACGGAGCACGACACGCTGCGACTCATCGACGCGGCCGTGTCCGCCGCCGCCATCGTCACCGGCCTCGCCATCCTCTACCGGGAGCTCAGGCGCCTGGGCGACGACGACGTCCTGCTGGGCTGAGAGGGAAGTTTTCACCGTGACCACCACGACCGACGAACTGGTGTCGTACGAGGACGCTCTCGCGACGTACGACCCCGTCATGGGCCTCGAAGTCCATGTCGAGCTCGGCACCAAGACCAAGATGTTCTGCGGGTGTTCCACCGAGCTGGGCGCCGCGCCCAACGCGCAGACCTGCCCGACCTGCCTCGGCATGCCCGGCTCGCTGCCCGTCGTCAACGCGACCGGCGTCGAGTCCGCCATCAAGATCGGCCTCGCGCTGCACTGCGAGATCGCCGAGTGGTGCCGCTTCGCCCGGAAGAACTACTTCTATCCGGACATGCCGAAGAACTTCCAGACCTCCCAGTACGACGAGCCGATCGCCTTCAACGGCTACCTCGACGTACAGCTGGAGGACGGCGAGGTCTTCCGCGTGGAGATCGAGCGCGCCCACATGGAGGAGGACACCGGCAAGTCCACCCACGTGGGTGGCGCGACCGGCCGTATCCACGGCGCCTCGCACTCCCTGCTCGACTACAACCGCGCGGGCATCCCCCTCATCGAGATCGTCACCAAGCCGATCGAGGGTGCGGGCGAGCGCGCTCCCGAGGTCGCCAAGGCGTACGTCGCCGAGCTGCGCGAGCTCATCAAGGCGCTCGGCGTCTCGGAGGCCCGCATGGAGATGGGCCAGATGCGCTGCGACGTGAACCTGTCGCTGCGCCCGCACGGCCGCGAGAAGTTCGGCACGCGCTCCGAGACGAAGAACGTCAACTCGCTGCGCTCCGTGGAGCGTGCGGCCCGCTTCGAGATCCAGCGGCACGCCGCGGTTCTCGACAGCGGCGGCACGATCATCCAGGAGACCCGCCACTTCCACGAGGACACCGGGTCCACGACCTCGGGCCGCGTGAAGGAGGAGGCCGAGGACTACCGGTACTTCCCGGAGCCCGACCTCGTCCCGGTCGCCCCGTCCCGTGAGTGGGTCGAGGAGCTGCGCGCGGGTCTGCCCGAGCAGCCGCTCGCGCGTCGCAACCGCCTCCGTGAGGAGTGGGGTGTCTCGGCGCACGACATGCAGTCGATCCTGAACGCCGGTGCCATCGACCCGATCGTCGCCACGATCGAGGCCGGTGCGGACGCCGCGTCCGCCCGTAAGTGGTGGATGGGTGAACTGGCGCGCAGCGCCAACGAGTCGGGCAAGGCCCTGGAGGACCTGCCCATCACTCCGGCGCAGGTCGCCCGGGTGACGCAGCTCGTCGCCTCCGGGGACCTGAACGACAAGCTCGCCCGCCAGGTCATCGAGGGCGTGCTCGCGGGCGAGGGCACCCCGGACGAGGTCGTCGACAAGCGCGGTCTGAAGGTTGTCTCGGACGAGGGCGCGCTGACCGCCGCCGTCGACGAGGCCATCGCCGGCAACCCGGGCGTCGCGGACAAGATCCGCGGCGGCAAGGTGGCCGCGGCAGGCGCCCTGGTCGGCGCGGTCATGAAGGCCACCCGCGGCCAGGCCGACGCGGCTCGCGTCAAGGAACTCATCCTGGAGAAGCTGGGCGTCAGCGAGGGCTGAGTACCCGTAAGTACCCACCTGGGGGGATGCATCGGCTCCGATGCGTCCCCCCAGGCATGTCCGCGGGTCCCCCTGGTGTGACAGTGCCGCGCATCAGCAGCACTGGGCGCAGGATTCCACCCGCACACCCACGCCACCCCTCCACGATGGGCAGAACCCATGCCGGACACCATGCCTGGCATAGGATCCCTTAGCTGATCGGAGACGCTGGCCGCTGCGACGGACGCCCAGGTGGACGCCCAGGTGGACGTACTGGAGGTCTTACAGGAAAAGGAGCGGCAGCAGGATGTACGCGATATCCCTGGGTGACGACGGCGCGGAACTGCGGCCCCTGGAGCCCTGGCAGGCGGAGGAGTTTCTCGCACACCTGGAGCGGGGGAGGGAGTTCATCGGGCAGTACATCCCCTTCGGGTCCAAGGCCACGGACGTGCCCTCCGCGCGGGAGACACTCCAGCGGTACGCCGACATGCGCGCCGCCGACACGGGGTCCCTGCACGGCCTGTGGCTGGAGGGGAAGCTCGTCGGCGGGGTGCTCTTCCTGAATTTCGACGCCGAGCACGGCAACTGCGAGGTCGGCTGCTGGCTGGAACCCGCCGGCACCGGACGCGGTCTGGTCACCCGGGCGATGCGGATCCTCATCGACTGGGCGGTCGAGGAGCGCGGGATCCACCGTGTGGAGTGGATCGCCGCCTCGGCGAACGTGCCGAGCGTGAACGGCGCCCGGCGGCTCGGGATGACCCGGGACGCGGTGCTGCGGGAGAGCTACCCCCACCGGGGCGTACGCCTCGACATGGAGGTCTGGTCGGTGCTCGCGCCCGAGTGGCGGGCGGCACGCGCGCGTGAGCAACGATGATCTCGGCCGTCGCTCACAACGATCATTAAGAGACTTCTCAGACTCCGTCCGTACGGTGCGGGTCATGGGAACCAAGACAGTTGACGAAGCCGTGGACGCGAACGGCACCGAGGCAAAGAGCGACGAGGAGACCGTGAACGTCACCAAGACCGACGAGGCGCCGGACGTCGAGGTCGAGGAGAGCGGCGACACCGAGGCCGAGGACCAGGACGACCTCGACGCCGAGGCCCTGGAGGGCGAGGACGCTCCCGAGGCCGAGAAGGGCACCCCCGGCGTCGGCCAGGGCGCCGCCGCCGTCGTCTCCGCCGGCCTTGGCGTCGTGTCCCTCACCGGCAGCTGGGTCGCCACCGTGGCCGCCGCCCGCGAGACCCTCGTCGGCCAGCTGGGGACCTCCTCGACCGCGAGCGTCGCCAAGCAGGTCAAGGTCTACGGCGACGCGTGGGCGACCACCGCGCTGGTCGGCGGCCTCTTCGCGCTGGCCGCGCTGATCGTCGGCGTCGTGGTCCTGGTCCGGCCCGCCTTCGGGGCCCCCGGCAAGCCGCAGGCCGCCTGGATCAAGTCGGTCGCCTGGGCGGGCGTCTCGCTCGGCGTCATCGGCCTGGTCCTCGCCGTCGCCAAGTACTCCGACATCATTCTCGGACTGCCGTCCACCAGCTGAATCCCCAGCTGAATCCCCGGCTGAATCCCCGGCTGAATTCCCGGCTGGATCTCCGGCTGGATCTCCGTACCTCTGAGGGGCCTTAGGGCCGCCGTAAGCCACTTACGGCCGCTCTAAGGCCCTTCGCGTGCGCAAGATGCGGAACTCTCCCGATGTGACGCACCCCCCTGGGAGACGAAGGTTGAGGCATCGCGGAAAGCGATGACGAAACCCACTCCTCACGAGGGACACGACATGTTCGAGTACGAGCTCCAGCAGATGCGATCCAACGAACTGATCCGCGAGGCAAAGAACCACCGCCAGGCGCAGGAAGCCCTCCGTGGCCGTCGCGCCGCCCGCCGCGCCGTCGCGCGCGAGTCCGGGCAGAACGACTCGGAGGGGCAGGCGCATAGCCCGCGTCCCCGCCGGCACCGGTTCGCCCGCGCCGCATGAGCGCGGGGGCGGGGGGCGGCCGTACGGGGGTCGGCCGCCTCCCAGCGAGCGGGGTGGCGGTCGCCCGCTCGATAACCAGTGCCGCACTGTCAGACCCCTGTGCGATGCTCGGGCCTGTGGAAACCAGGTCCGTCAGCCTGGTGTTCGTCGGTCGCGCCGACGAACTCGGCGTCCTGCACGACGCGCTCGCCCGTACGGTCACTGGGGGCACCTCCCAGGCGTTCAGCACCGGGGGAGAGCCGCAGGCGTTGCTGCTGGGTGGTGAGGCCGGAGTCGGAAAGACCCGCCTGCTCGAGGAGTTCGCCACCGCGGCCGTCCGCGAGGGCGCCGTCTTCGTGTGCGGCGGCTGTGTGGAGATCGGCGCCGACGGACTGCCCTTCGCCCCGTTCTCCACCGCCCTGCGCGCTCTGCGCCGGCTGCTCCCCGACGAGCTCGCAGCCGCGGCCGCCGGCCAGGAGGACGAGCTGGCGCGGCTGCTGCCCGAGCTGGGCGAGACCGGCCGCGGCGGACGGCCCGACGAGGAGGGCATGGCCCGCCTCTTCGAGCTCACCGCCCGCCTCCTGGAGCGCGTCGCCGCCGACCGCACCGTCGTCGTCGCCCTCGAAGACCTGCACTGGGCCGACGCCTCCACCCGCCACCTGCTGGCCTACCTCTTCCGCACCCTGCGCAGCGGCCGCCTCGTCGTCATCGCCACCTACCGCGCCGACGACATCCACCGCCGCCACCCCCTGCGCCCCCTGCTGGCCGAACTCGACCGCCTCCGCACGGTCCGCCGCATCGAACTCGGCCGCTTCAGCCGCGCCGAGGTCGGCCGTCAGATCGCCGGCATCCTCGCCCACGAACCCGACCCCGCCCAGGTCGACGACATCTTCGAACGCTCCGACGGCAACGCGTTCTTCGTCGAGGAGCTCGCCGTCGCCGCCCACCAGGGCTGCCGCACCGGACTCACCGACTCCCTGCGCGACCTGCTCCTCGTCCGCGTCGAAGGCCTCCCCGAGAGCGCCCAGCGCATCGCCCGGATCGTCGCCGAGGGCGGCTCCACCGTCGAGTACCCGCTGCTGGCCGCCGTCGCCCGGCTCGCCGAGGACGACCTCATCGAGGCGCTGCGCGCCGCAGTCGGCGCCAACATCCTGCACGCCTCACCCGGCGGCGACGGCTACCGCTTCCGCCACTCCCTGGTCCGCGAGGCAGTCAGCGACGACCTGCTCCCCGGTGAGCGCTCCCGTTTCAACCGCCGCTACGCCGAAGCCCTGGAGGCCGACCCCACACTCGTCCCGGCCGACGAGCGCGCCACCCGCCTGGCCAGTTACTGGTACCACGCGCACGACGCGGCCAAGGCCCTCCCCGCCGTCCTCGACGCCTCCGTCGCGGCCCGCCGCCGCCACGCCCACTCCGAGCAACTCAGGCTCCTGGAGCGCGCGATGGAGCTGTGGGAGGCCACCCCCGAAGCCGTACGGGACGAGCTGCGCCCCATCGACTACGTGGAGGTCTTCCCACCCTGTGGCTGCGACCCGGCCAAAACCCCCCTGCGCTACCTCGACCTGATGGCCGAGGCCGCCGTCGCGGGCCGGCTGTGCGGGGAGCGCGAGCGCGCCCTGAAGATCACCAAGCGGGCGCTGCGCGTCCTGGAGGACGAGGACGACCCCCTGCGCGCCGCGTGGTTCTGGATCCAGCGCTCCCGCCTGGTGCAGGCACAGGCCCGCGGGGACGGCTGGACGGAGCTCGCCACCGCCCAGGACCTGGTGCGCGGCCTGCCGCCGTCGGAGGTGCATGCCGAGGTGCTCTCCATGGTCGCCGCCTGGTGCATGCTGCACGAACCGGGTCCCGGTGCCCTCTCGGCCGCCGAGCGCGCCGTGGAGTACGCGCGCATGGTGGGCGCCCGGGACATCGAGCTGAACGCCCGGCTCACGCTCGGCGGCCTCATGGTCGACGCGGGAGACGTGGAGACGGGCATCGCAGAGATGTACGAGGTCAAGGAACGGGTGCTGCGGCACGCCCCCTCCATGGTCACGGGGCGCGTCCACATCAACCTGCCCTCCCACCTGGAGTCCGTCGGCCGCTCCCGGGAAGCGGTCACGGTCCTGCGCGAGGGCATCGAACTCGCCCGTAAATCCGGGCTGTTGGACACCGAGGCCTGGGCATGGGGCAACCTCTCGGAGTCGCTCTACGCACTCGGCCAGTGGGACGAGGCCGTGGAGGCCGCGCGCAACGCCCTGGGTGTCGGGCTCAGCGGCAAACCGTCCGGCAGTGGTGCCATGCGCCTCGCGGATCTCGCGCTCGCCCGCGGCGACCTCGCCGAGGCCGCACGTCAACTCGCCGCTGCCCGCGCCCACTTCGGTACGCACGACCCCATGCCGCAGCACTCGCTGCCCCTGGTCCGCACCGCGATCGGCATCGCCGCCGGAGAGGGACGCCTCCTCGACGCCCGCGCCGCCCTGGAGGACACCCTCGACGCGGGCTTCCCGCCCGGCACCCAGCGTGACGGCTGGCCGCTGCTGCTCGCCGCCGCCACCGCGGAGGCCGACGCCCGCGGACTGCCCGTCGCCGAGGCGGGCCGTGCCGGGACCCTGGAGCGGCTGCGCAAGGCCGCCAAGTCCCTGGCCACCGGAGCACCCGTCTGGCTCGCCCATGAACGGTGGGTACGCGCCGAGCTCCGCCGCGCCGAGGGCACGGCCGACCCGCGCGAATGGTCCGAGGCGGTCACCGCCTTCGAACCGCTGGAGCGCCCCTACGACCTCGCCCGTGTCCGTCACCGACTCGCCGAGTCCCTGCTGATCGCGGGAGCCGACGAGGACGACCGGGCCCGCGCCACGGAGCTTCTGCGGCTGGCCGGTGCGGCGGCCGGCCACCTCGGCGCCCGCCCGCTCGCCGACGCCGTCGCGCTCCTCGCCCAGCGGGCCCGCCTCGCCCTGGGCCGCGCCCCCGGGCCGTCGGCCCCGGCTCCCCCCGACCCGGCCGAGGCCCTCGGCCTCACCAGCCGTGAGCGCGACGTCCTGCGCCTCGTCGCCGCCGGCCGCAGCAACCGCCAGATCGCCGAGGAACTCTTCATCTCCCCGAAGACCGCCAGCGTCCATGTCTCGAACATCCTGGCCAAGCTGGATGTCTCGGGCCGGGGGGAGGCGGCGGCGCTGGCGCACCGACTGCGTCTGTTCCCCCAGGAGGCCCCCACCGCCCGGACGGCGGGCTGAGGCATACGCTGGTACGGACCCGGGCCGAGGGAGGCGCCGTGTTCAACATGTTCGAGGAGCTCTTCGCACCAGGCCGCAAGCACACCAACGACGAACGCAAGCGACTCGAACTGAGCCGCGTGGACCTGAACGACGGTGACCCGGGCCGCGGCCCCATAGACCTGGCCTCCGGCAAGGTGGTCGTACGGCTGCCCAGGCAGGAGCGAGACCAGGAGCAGGAGGACGGGCAGGACGACACGGGGGAGGAGCCCGTGCCGGAACCGGACGAGTCCTGAGGCCGGACGCCTACTTCACCTCCAGCTCCAGAATCCTGTCGTCGCCCTTCCCGGGGCTGCCTCGGCCGTCCGTCTCACTCGTCACGAGCCAGAGCTTGTCGCCGCCGGCCGGGACCACCGTGCGCAGCCGGCCGTACTCGCCCTTCAGGAAGGCCTGCGGGGCGGCGGCGGCCTCCGTGCCCTTCAACGGGATGCGCCACAGCCGTTGGCCGCGCAGCCCCGCCATCCAGATGGAGCCCTCGGCATAGGCGATACCGCTCGGGGAGGCCTGGTCCGTGTGCCACTGGGCGACCGGATTGTGGTACTTGGGGTTGTCGCTCCTGCCCTCGACCACCGGCCAGCCGTAGTTGTCGCCCGGCTTGATCTGGTTCAGCTCGTCCCAGGTGTCCTGGCCGAACTCGGAGGCCCACAGCCGCTGCTTGTCGTCCCAGGCGAGGCCCTGCACATTGCGATGGCCGTACGAGTAGACCACCGAGTTGTCGAAGGGGTTGCCGGGCGCGGGATCGCCGTCCGGTGTCATCCGCAGGATCTTGCCGCCCAGCGCCTCCGTGTCCTGGGCCTGCCCCCGGTCACCCGTCTCGCCCGCCCCCGCGTACAGCATCCGGTCCGGACCGAAGGCGATCCGGCCACCGTTGTGGATCATCCCCTTGGGGATGCCCTTGAAGATCGTGTCCGGCGCCCCGAGCTGCTCTCCGGACGGCTTCTTCTCGTCGTACAGCATGCGGACGATGCGGTTGTCCGAGGCCGTCGTGAAGTACGCGTAGATCATGTGGTCGGAGGCGTACGCGGGGGAGAGCGCGATGCCGAGGAGGCCGCCCTCGCCGGCGGGGGCCACGCCGGGCACCTGGCCCAGCTCGGTCTTCCTGCCCGTCTTCTCGTCGACCCGCGTGATCGTCCCCTCGTCCCGCGAGGACACCAGCAGGCCGCCCTCCGGCAGCGGCGCCAGGCCCCAGGGCGACTTGAGGTCCTCGGTGACGGTGCGCACCACCTTCACCGAGCCCTTGGCGGGCGCGGCCGTCTCGGTGGCCCGCGGGGCGGACGACGCCCCCGTTCCCGTACCGCTCGACGACGGGCTCAGGCCGCCGATCGGCGACCCTCCTCCGCCACCGGAGGAACAGCCGGCCGTCACCACCAGCGCTGCCGCGGCCAACACGGCCTTCATCACTCGACGTTGCACGATCAGAGGTCCCTTCGACGCGGCGGTCCTACTGTTCATACACCGCGCGAGTCCCAGGGGTTCCCGAACCCGGACACCAGGTCCCTCCGGAGCGGGGCCTCAGTCCCAGGACCCCCGTGCCCCCGGCAGCGCCGCCACCTCCGCCAGGTCCTCCGCCGTCAGCCGCAGCCCGGCCGCGCCCGCGTTCTCCGTGACCCACCGCTCCCGCTTGGCGCCCGGCACCGGGACCACGTGCCGCCCCTGTGCCAGCACCCAGGCCAGCGCCACCTGCGCCGGCGTGACCGCGTTCCCGAGGTGGCCGTGGCGCCGGGCGATGCGCCGCAGCCCGACGACGATGGACTGGTTCGCGGCCATCATCTCGGCCGTGAAGCGGGGGTGGCGGGCGCGCAGGTCATCGGGCTCGAACCCCTCGCCGGGGGTGAGCGTGCCGGTCAGGAAGCCGTTGCCGAGGGGCATCGCCGCCAGGAAGCCCACCCCGCGCGCCGCACACCACGGCAGCAGCGAGTCCAGCGCCTCCGTCGACCACACCGACAGCTCCGCCTCCACCGCGCTCACCGGGAAGACCTGCTGCACCCGCTCCAGTTGCCGGATCGTTCCGTCGTGCAGCCGCGCCCCGGAGCGACGGGCGGACCGGGCGCCCACCGCGCACAGCCCGAGCGAGCGCACCTTTCCGGCCGACACCAGGTCGGCCATCGCGCCCCACGTCTCCTCGACCGGAATCTCCGGGTCCGCGCGGTGCAGCTGGTACAGGTCGATCACATCGGTCTGGAGGCGGCGCAGCGACGCGTCGCACGCCCGCTTCACATAGCCGGGGCGCCCATTGGCCACGATGTGCTGCTCGCCCGCCAGCAGTCCCACCTTCGTCGACACGAAGGCCTCGGAGCGCCGCTCCTTCAGCACCCTCCCCACCAGCAGCTCGTTGGTGAAGGGCCCGTACATGTCGGCCGTGTCGAGCAGTGTCGACCCCCGGTCGAGCGCCGCGTGCACCGCGCGCAGCGACTCCTCGCCACGCTGTCGCGAACAGGTGTACGCCCAGCTCATCGGCATGCACCCGAGCCCGATCGCCCCCACATCGAGCGTTGCCGCGCCGATCGTCCTGCGCTCCACCTGGCCCTGACCCTCCTTCTTCCGGCACCCCAACCTAACCTCTGCGCGACCGGGCACCTGGCATAGCCTCCTGACCATGACTTCCGATGTGTGGCTTCCCTTTCACGCCGACGAGATCGAGGGCCTCCCCGAGGGCCTGAGCTACCGCTTCTGGGACGGCGACCAGGAGTTTCCCGCGGATCCCGCCGACTGCGAGTTCTACGTCGTCCCCTATATGAAGGCGCTCGGCGTAGGGCAGCGGCCGCTGGCCGAAATGACCTCCCTGCGGGTCGTGCAGACGCTCTCCGCCGGGGTCGACCACGTCCTGCAGGGCGTGCAGTCCCTGCCCCCGGGTGTGCAGTTGTGCAACGCCCGTGGAGTGCACGAGGCGAGCACCGCCGAGCTCGCGCTCACGCTGATCCTCGCCTCGCTGCGGGGCGTCCCCGACTTCGTACGGGCGCAGGACAAGGGGGAATGGCACTCCGGATTCCATCCGGCGCTGGCCGACAAGTCCGTACTGATCGTGGGCTACGGCTCGATCGGGTCCGCGATCGAGGACCGGCTCACGCCCTTCGAAGTGGCGCGGGTGGCGCGCGTCGCGCGCTCCGAGCGCACCACGGCGCGCGGTCCGGTGCACCCACTCACGGAACTGCCCGCACTGCTCCCTGAGGCCGACGTCGTGGTGCTCTCCACGCCCCTCACCGACAGCACACGGGGCTTGGTGAACGCCGAGTTCCTGGCCCGGATGAAGGACGGCGCGCTGCTGGTGAACGTCGCCCGCGGGCCGGTCGTCGACACCAAGGCGCTGCTCGCCGAGCTGGACAGCGGACGCCTCACCGCGGCCCTCGACGTCACCGATCCGGAGCCGCTGCCCCAGGGACATCCCTTGTGGCAGGCGCCCGGCGTGCTCATCAGCCCCCATGTCGGCGGCCCCACCTCCGCGTTCCTGCCGCGCGCCAAGCGGCTTCTGACCGCGCAGTTGAATCGTTTCGTGAACCAGGAACCCCTGGGCAACGTGGTCCTTACGACGGGCGCGTAGCGAACTTCGGGCACCCTCCGCAGTCCTGCGAATGCGGACGGTGTCCGTGCCGCCGCTGATCGTCACGGAGCGTAGAGGAACTATGTCCCTGAGTGACGAGACTGGTGTATCGTCCCGACAGGGGCTGCGCCGCGCACCGTTCGGCGCCGGGGATGGACATTCGGACTGCGAGGGGGGCGACGGGCGATGTACGGCCTATGGACCAACGATCCGACGCGGCGGGGCCGCCGACGACCCTGGCGCGCGGCCACGCGCAGACGCGGCCACGGCGGCCATGGCGGTCACGGTGGCCATCACCACCGCAGGCACAGCGGCCGCAGAAGGCATGCGCACCCAGCGCACACGGGCCGGCGGGACCCCGTGCGGACCGGGTGGGCCCGGTGAGCTCCCCCGGGGCGCTGCTGTCCCGGCGGCCGTTGTGCGGCGGTGGGGCGGGCCTGATTCCGCAACTCGTGCTGGCCCTGGTATGCGCGGGATACGCCTTCGGTTCCGCGCTCGGCTGGGGCTCCGTGACCCTCGCGCTGTTCATGGGCGACTTCGGGCTGAGCGCCGCCGCGGGCACCGCCGCGGTCTCCTGCTTCCTCTACGCCCGCAGCCGCCGCAGCCGCTTTCGACCCGCGTGGCTGCTGTTCGCGCTCTCCTCCACCATGGCCGCGCTGGGCAACGGAGTCTGGGGGTGGTACGAGGTCGTCCTCGACCGCCAGGTCCCGAGTCCCAGCTACGCCGATCTCTTCTTCCTCTGTTTCGCTCCGCCCGCCATCGTAGGACTGCTCGTGCTAGCCAAGAGGCCTGTGACCAAGGCGGGTTGGGTCTGCCTGGCGCTCGACTCCTGGCTGATCGGCGGTTCCCTGCTCACGCTGTCCTGGAGCCTCGCGCTCGCCCAGGCGGCGAAGTTCGACGGGCCGAGCGTCGCGCACACCGCGCTCTCGCTGGCGTACCCGCTGCTGGACATCGCCCTGGTCAGCATGGTGCTCGCGCTGCACTTCAAGCGCTCGTCGGTGAACCGCTCGGCGGTGAACACCGCGATCGGCGCGCTCGCCCTGACCGTGATGTGCGACGCCCTGTTCACCTCGCCCCTCCTGCACAACAGCTACCACTCCGGGCAGCTCCTCGACGCGGGCTGGTTCGCCGGGTCCCTGCTCCTCGCGTACGCCCCGTGGGTCGGTCCCCGGCCCGGGCAGCCGACCGCCGACAGTCACAGCACGGACGAGCCCCGTAGGGACGGGCACGCACGCGTGGTGCACGAGCACATCCCCGGGTCCCGCCAGGGCGGACCCGGGATCACCGAGGGAACTCAGGGAGCTCAAGAGTCTCAGGGAGCTCAAGAGCCTCAGGGGCCTCAGGACGCAGGGCACAACCGGTACCCGGCCACCCGCCCGATCGCAGGATCACTGGCCGCGCTCACGCCCTACCTGGCCGCCGCCGTGTGCACGCTGGGCATTCTCTACAACGTCCTGAACGGCCGCAGCGTCGACCGCGTCGTGCTCATCACCGCCGGGCTCGTCGTACTCGCCCTCGTGGTGCGCCAGGGCATCATGCTGCTCGACAACATCACCCTCACCCAGGAGCTGGCCCAGCAGGAGAACCACTTCCGCTCCCTGGTGCAGGGCTCCAGCGACGTCATCATGATCGCCGCACCGAACGGCATCCTGCGGTACGTCAGCCCGGCCGCCGCCGGGGTCTACGGCCGCAACGCGGAGGAACTCGTCGGCTCCGAGCTCGCCTCCCTCATCCACCCCGAGGACCTCGGCTGTGTGGTGCACGAGGTGCGCCGCTTCCTGGCCGCCAGTCACCTGGAGGAGCCCACCACCCGCATCGAGTGCCGCTTCAAGTCCGGCGACGGCGGCTGGCTCAATGTGGAGTCCACCGTCAACCGACACCACGGCGGCCTCATCTTCAACAGCCGTGATGTGACCGAGCGGGTCCGGCTCCAGGCGCAGCTCCAGCACAACGCCGAACACGATCCGCTCACCGACCTGCCCAACCGCGCGCTGTTCACCCGGCGCGTCCAGCAGGCGCTGTCCGGCCGCCGCTCCACCGACCGCGGCGCCGCACTTCGCGGCACGGCCGTGCTCTTCATCGACCTCGACGGCTTCAAAGCCGTCAACGACACGATCGGGCACCAGGCCGGCGACGAGCTCCTCGTCCAGGCCGCCCGCAGACTCCAGGACTCGGTGCGGCAGGGCGACACCGCCGCCCGCCTCGGCGGCGACGAGTTCGCGGCGCTCATCGTCGGCGACGGCAGCCGCGACCGGGGCGCGCGCGAACAGCAGATCCTGGAGCTCGCCGACCGGCTGCGGATCAAGCTCTCCCAGCCGTACTCCATCGGCGGCAACGATGTCCGCGTCGCCGCGTCCATCGGCGTCGGCTTCGCCGAACCGGGCCTGGGGGCGGGCGAGTTGCTGCGCAACGCCGACCTCGCGATGTACCGGGCCAAGGCGGCCGGAAAGGGCCGCGTCGAGCTGTACGCGCCCCAGATGCAGCAGGACGTCGTACGGAAGGCGGAGCTGGCCACCCGGCTGCGCTCCGCGCTCCAGGACGGCGAGTTCGCACTGCTCCACCAGCCCGTGGTCTGCCTCGGGAACGGCCGGATCGTGACGGTCACCGCCCAGGCCCGCTGGCGTTCCTCCCAGGGTGTCCTCTTCACGCCGACGGAGTTCCTGCGCGTCGCCGAGGACAGCGACAAGACCGCCGAGCTGGGCCGATGGATGCTCGAGGAGGCGGTCGAGCAGGCCGCCGAGCGGGCCGCCGCGGGTGTCGCGGTGCCCGTCGCCGTGCGGATGAGCGCCCGGCGTCTGCTGGACCGCTCGATGCCTCTCGGCTCCGTGGAGGCTCTGCTGACCCGGCACGGGCTCGCCTCCGGCTCCCTGATCGTCGAGCTGGCCGACACCGACCCCCGGGTCTCCCTGGACGAGCTGGAGCGGCGGCTGAACGCGCTGCGGCGGCTCGGCGTCCGGGTCGCCCTGGACGGATTCGGCAGCGGCTACGCGGCCATCACGACGCTCAGGAGGCTGCCCGTCGACGTGCTGAAGCTCGACCGGGGTCTCGTCGAGGGTGTCGTCGAGTCCGCCCGGCTGCACAAGATCACCAGCGGGCTGCTGCGGATCGCCACCGACCTGGGGCTGCAGTCCGTGGCCGACGGTGTGGACCTGCCCGAGCAGGTCGTCGCCCTGCGCGCGATGGGCTGCACGCACGGACAGGGCATGGCCTTCTCCGGCCCGCTCGACGAGTACCGGCTGCGCAGAGTGCTGTCCTGTGGCCACTACCCGGTGCCGCACGGTCCGGCCGAGCCCGCGTTCGCGGGCGGCGGCGCGGGGGTGTATACGAGTGGTGTGCCCGCAGTTCTCGGGGGCGGTACGGCCCTCCGCTCACATAATGAGACTCCCGTCCCACCCACTTGACAGTCGGTGCGTGCCGGGGGGAGGGTCAATGCCATGCGCACCCGAATTCTCGTACTTGGAAAGCGCGTCGGCTGAAGCTGGTGACCACCGGACGGACCCGGAACACCCAGCGACCGCACCCGGCGCGCTCCCCTCGCTTGCCTCACGGCACGAGGGGTTTTTTGTTGCACAGGCACCAGTCGTACACCGCACAAAACTCGCAAAAACCCTCAGCATCGAGAAGAGAATGCCGATGACCGAGCAGGCCACCGGGGCCCATCACCCGCAGCCGCGGCCCCGTTCCGGAGGACAGCAGTCCGCCCCCGAGCACGTCACGGGAGCGCAGTCCCTCATCCGCTCGCTTGAGGAGGTCGGGGCCGAGACGGTATTCGGCATTCCCGGCGGCGCGATCCTTCCGGCGTACGACCCGCTGATGGACTCCAGGCGTGTGCGGCACGTGCTCGTGCGGCACGAGCAGGGCGCGGGACACGCGGCCACCGGTTACGCGCAGGCCACCGGCAAGGTCGGCGTCTGCATGGCGACCAGCGGCCCGGGTGCCACCAACCTGGTGACGCCGATCGCGGACGCGCACATGGACTCGGTGCCGCTCGTGGCGATCACCGGGCAGGTCGCGTCCAAGGCGATCGGCACGGACGCCTTCCAGGAGGCGGACATCGTCGGCATCACCATGCCGATCACCAAGCACAACTTCCTGGTGACCAAGGCCGAGGACATCCCGAGGACGATCGCGGAGGCCTTCCACATCGCCTCCACCGGCCGCCCGGGCCCCGTCCTCGTCGACATCGCCAAGGACGCCCTCCAGGCGCAGACCACCTTCCAGTGGCCGCCCACCCAGGACCTGCCCGGCTACCGCCCGGTGACCAAGCCGCACGCCAAGCAGATCCGCGAGGCCGCCAAGCTGATCACCCAGGCCAAGCGGCCCGTCCTCTACGTCGGCGGCGGCGTCCTCAAGGCCAAGGCCACCGCCGAGCTGAAGGTCCTCGCAGAACTCACCGGAGCGCCCGTCACCACCACCCTGATGGCGCTCGGCGCATTCCCCGACAGCCACCCGCTGCACGTGGGAATGCCGGGCATGCACGGTGCGGTCACCGCCGTCACCGCGCTGCAGAAGGCCGACCTGATCGTCGCCCTCGGAGCCCGCTTCGACGACCGCGTCACCGGCAAGCTGGACAGCTTCGCCCCGTACGCCAAGATCGTCCACGCCGACATCGACCCGGCCGAGATCGGCAAGAACCGCGCCGCGGACGTGCCGATCGTCGGTGACGCCCGCGAGGTCATCGCCGACCTGGTCCAGGCCGTGCAGAAGGAGCACAGCGAGGGCCACGCAGGCGACTACACCGCCTGGTGGAAGGACCTCAACCGCTGGCGCGAGACGTACCCGCTGGGCTACGAGCAGCCGGACAACGGCTCCCTGTCGCCGCAGCAGGTCATCGAGCGCATCGGACAGCTCGCGCCCGAGGGCACCATCTTCGCGGCGGGCGTCGGCCAGCACCAGATGTGGGCCGCGCACTACGTCCAGTACGAGCAGCCCGCGACCTGGCTGAACTCCGGCGGCGCCGGAACGATGGGCTACGCGGTTCCGGCCGCGATGGGCGCCAAGGCCGGTCAGCCGGACAGGACGGTCTGGGCGATCGACGGTGACGGCTGCTTCCAGATGACGAATCAGGAGCTCACCACCTGCGCCCTGAACAACATCCCGATCAAGGTCGCCATCATCAACAACGGCGCCCTCGGGATGGTCCGCCAGTGGCAGACCCTCTTCTACAACCAGCGCTACTCCAACACCGTGCTGCACTCCGGCCCGGACGCGGACGGCAAGCAGCCGAGCGCCGGCACCCGCGTCCCCGACTTCGTCAAGCTGTCGGAGGCCATGGGCTGCTACGCGATCCGCTGCGAGTCCCCCGATGACCTCGACAAGGTCATCGCGGAGGCGAACTCGATCAACGACCGCCCCGTCGTGGTCGACTTCATCGTGCACGAGGACGCCATGGTGTGGCCGATGGTCGCCGCCGGCACCTCGAACGACGAGATCATGGCCGCCCGGGACGTCCGCCCCGACTTCGGCGACAACGAAGACGACTGAGACCGAGAGAGAGCCGAGTCCACCACCATGAGCACCAAGCACACCCTCTCCGTCCTCGTCGAGAACAAGCCGGGTGTCCTCGCCCGGATCACCGCCCTGTTCTCCCGCCGCGGCTTCAACATCGACTCGCTCGCCGTCGGCGTCACCGAGCACCCCGACATCTCGCGCATCACCATCGTGGTGAACGTGATCGAGGCGCTGCCGCTCGAACAGGTCACCAAGCAGCTCAACAAGCTCGTCAACGTGCTGAAGATCGTCGAGCTGGAACCCGGCTCGGCGGTGCAGCGCGAACTCGTTCTGGTGAAGGTGCGCGCGGACAACGAGACGCGCTCCCAGATCGTCGAGATCGTCCAGCTGTTCCGCGCCAAGACCGTGGACGTCTCTCCGGAGGCCGTCACCATCGAGGCCACCGGCGGCAGCGACAAGCTGGAGGCCATGCTCAAGATGCTGGAGCCGTTCGGCATCAAGGAGCTCGTCCAGTCCGGCACGATCGCGATCGGACGCGGGGCGCGTTCGATCACGGACCGCTCGCTGCGCGCGCTCGACCGATCAGCCTGATCCTTGGTAGGGGCGGTCGGTGGGTCCACCGACCGCCCGCATACCGAGACCCGAAAACTTCCCTTCCCCCGCCCGCCGTACGGTGGGACGCAACACCGCACACCAAGGAGAACCCCAGTGGCCGAGCTGTTCTACGACGACGACGCCGACCTGTCCATCATCCAGGGCCGCAAGGTCGCGGTCATCGGCTACGGCAGCCAGGGCCACGCCCACGCGCTGTCGCTGCGTGACTCGGGTGTGGACGTCCGCGTCGGTCTGCACGAGGGCTCCAAGTCCAAGGCCAAGGCCGAGGAGCAGGGCCTGCGCGTGGTGACGCCGTCGGAGGCCGCGGCCGAGGCCGACGTCATCATGATCCTGGTGCCGGACCCGATCCAGGCCCAGGTCTACGAGGAGTCCATCAAGGACAACCTGAAGGACGGCGACGCGCTGTTCTTCGGCCACGGTCTGAACATCCGCTTCGGCTTCATCAAGCCCCCGGCCGGCATCGACGTGTGCATGGTCGCCCCCAAGGGCCCGGGCCACCTGGTGCGCCGCCAGTACGAGGAGGGTCGCGGCGTTCCCTGCATCGCGGCCGTCGAGCAGGACTCCACGGGCAGCGCCTTCCCGCTCGCCCTCTCCTACGCCAAGGGCATCGGCGGCACCCGCGCGGGCGTCATCAAGACGACCTTCACGGAGGAGACCGAGACCGACCTGTTCGGTGAGCAGGCCGTTCTCTGCGGTGGCACCGCGGCGCTGGTCAAGGCGGGCTTCGAGACGCTGACCGAGGCCGGCTACCAGCCGGAGATCGCGTACTTCGAGTGCCTCCACGAGCTGAAGCTCATCGTCGACCTCATGTACGAGGGCGGTCTGGAGAAGATGCGCTGGTCGGTCTCCGAGACCGCCGAGTGGGGCGACTACGTCACCGGCCCGCGGATCATCACGGACGCCACCAAGGCCGAGATGAAGAAGGTCCTCGCGGAGATCCAGGACGGCACCTTCGCCAGGAACTGGATGGAGGAGTACCACTCCGGCCTGAAGAAGTACAACGAGTACAAGACGCAGGACGAGAACAGCCTCCTGGAGACCACCGGCAAGGAGCTCCGCAAGCTCATGTCGTGGGTCAACGACGAGGCGTAAGCCGTACGGCCGAAGGGGCCGGAGCATCCGCTCCGGCCCCTTCGGCCAACCCTGGGTAACGCCCGTGAGCGCGACGTTGTCCACCCCGTCCAGCCACGGACGGGTGATCCTTCCACGGAGGCGCAAGAAGGCCCCCGTAGCGGCACTACACTGCTGCACAACATACGCGTCAGGCCCACAGCGTCGTGCGTCTTCCACGCGGCTAGCAACCCTCCACCGCATGCGGCCGTCGGGACGGCCGTCCGCATTGGACTTGTGAGGACTCACGTGAGCTCGAAACCTGTCGTACTCATCGCTGAAGAGCTGTCGCCCGCGACCGTCGACGCCCTGGGCCCGGACTTCGAGATCCGGCACGCGAACGGCGCGGACCGCGCCGAGCTGCTGCCCGCGATCGCCGACGTCGACGCGATCCTGATCCGTTCGGCCACCAAAGTCGACGCGGAGGCCGTTGCCGCCGCGAAGAAGCTCAAGGTCGTCGCACGAGCCGGCGTCGGCCTGGACAACGTCGACGTCTCCGCCGCCACCAAGGCCGGCGTGATGGTCGTCAACGCCCCCACCTCGAACATCGTGACCGCGGCCGAGCTGGCCTGCGGCCTCCTGCTCGCCACCGCGCGTCACATTCCGCAGGCCAACTCCGCGCTGAAGAACGGCGAGTGGAAGCGCTCGAAGTACACCGGCGTCGAGCTCGCCGAGAAGACCCTCGGTGTCGTCGGCCTCGGTCGCATCGGCGCGCTGGTCGCCCAGCGCATGTCCGCGTTCGGCATGAAGGTCGTCGCCTACGACCCCTACGTCCAGCCTGCCCGGGCCGCGCAGATGGGCGTCAAGGTCCTTTCCCTCGACGAGCTGCTCGAGGTCTCGGACTTCATCACCGTGCACCTGCCCAAGACCCCCGAGACGGTCGGTCTCATCGGCGACGAGGCGCTGCACAAGGTCAAGCCGTCGGTGCGGATCGTCAACGCCGCGCGCGGCGGGATCGTCGACGAGGAGGCGCTGTTCTCGGCGCTCAAGGAGGGCCGCGTCGCCGGCGCAGGCCTCGACGTGTACGCGAAGGAGCCCTGCACGGACTCCCCGCTCTTCGAGCTCGACCAGGTCGTCTGCACCCCGCACCTCGGCGCCTCCACGGACGAGGCGCAGGAGAAGGCCGGTGTCTCCGTCGCCCGCTCGGTGCGCCTCGCCCTCGCCGGTGAGCTCGTCCCGGACGCGGTGAACGTGCAGGGTGGTGTCATCGCCGAGGACGTCAAGCCCGGTCTGCCGCTCGCCGAGAAGCTCGGCCGCATCTTCACCGCCCTCGCGGGCGAGGTCGCGGTCCGCCTCGACGTCGAGGTGTACGGCGAGATCACCCAGCACGACGTCAAGGTGCTCGAACTCTCCGCGCTCAAGGGCGTGTTCGAGGACGTCGTCGACGAGACGGTGTCGTACGTCAACGCCCCGCTGTTCGCGCAGGAGCGCGGCGTCGAGGTCCGTCTGACCACGAGCTCGGAGTCCCCCGACCACCGCAACGTGGTCACCGTGCGCGGCACGCTCGGCGACGGCCAGGAGGTCTCGGTCTCCGGCACGCTGGCCGGCCCCAAGCACCTGCAGAAGATCGTCGCCGTCGGCGAGTACGACGTGGACCTCGCGCTCGCCGACCACATGGTCGTGCTGAGCTACGAGGACCGTCCCGGCGTCGTCGGCACCGTCGGCCGTATCTTCGGCGAGGCGGGCATCAACATCGCGGGCATGCAGGTCGCGCGTGCCGCCGCGGGCGGCGAGGCCCTCGCGGTCCTCACCGTCGACGACACGGTCCCGCAGAACGTGCTGGGCGAGGTGGCCGAGGAGATCGGCGCCACCTCGGCGCGCTCGGTGAACCTCGTCTGACATTCGCAGTACGCGGGCTGGGGCCCGGTCACCTGGGGTGACCGGGCCCCGGTCGTGCGCGGGGGTCGGTCATGCGCGAGGGTTCCGGGGCGGCTCGACCAGCCCCTCCCGGTAGGCGATGGCCACGGCCTCGGTGCGGCCCGCGGCGCCCAGCTTGGCGAGGATGTTGGAGACGTGCACGCTCGCCGTCTTCCCCGTGATGAACAGCTCCTCGCCGATCTGACGGTTGGTGCGGCCACGCGCCAGCAGCCTCAGGACGTCGCTCTCGCGGGCGGTCAGCGCCGGGACACGGTCCGCGGCGGACGGTGAGTCGGCGAGACGACCGCGCCGGATCAGGGTGTCCAGCTCCTCGCGCAGCGGTACGGCGCCGAGCCGGACGGCGGTGTCGCGCGCCGCGCGGGCCCGCTCGGCTGCCTCCTCCCGACGGTCCGCCACGAGCAGCGCCTCGGCCAGCCGCCTTTCGCATCGGGCCAGTTCATAGGGATCGCCGTAGTCGAACGCGGCGACCGCCTTCTCCCAGGCGGCCACATCGGGACCCGAGTGCGCGCGCAGCCACTCCGCCTCGGCGCGGGCGAGCCAGGCAAGCCCCTCCGGTCCCTGGCGCGACCCGTCCTCCCCTTTGGCGGCCGTACTCCGGGCCACCTCCACCAGCTCGGTCGCGATGTCCGTCCAGCGTCGGGCGCCCGCTTCGTCGCCGGTCAGACGCAGTTCGACGGCGGTGTCCGCGACCGCCGCCAGAGCCAGCGCCGCGAGCCGCACACCGATGTCGGGCCGCTCGCTGCCGGAGCCGTCGCTGAGTGCCCCGAGCGTCGAACGCACGGAGGCGACGGCGCCCTCGGGGTCGCCGCGCAGGGCGGCGGCGTCGGTCAGCACGATGCCCGCGACGAGCGTGGCCATCCAGTCGAACGGCCCGTCGAGCAGCGTGCGGGCCCGCTCGGCGGGCCCCTCCTGGCCGCGCGCCAGGGCGACGTACAACGCGGGGCCGACGGCGAAGCCGCCCGCCGGTGGCAGCCGTTCGGCGTCGGCGGCGGCCGCCCGCGCGCACTCGTCCCAGCGGCCCAGGGTGTAGAGGATCAGGGACTGGAGGTAGCGCAGCTCCAGCGCGTACGGGGAGGAGACGAGCCCGGAGCGGTTCGCCCGCTCGAGTCCTTCGGCGAGCCAGGCCAGGCACTCGTCCAGGACCCCGGACTCGTAGGCCCCGATGGCGAGGTTGAAGAGGGCGCGCATCTCGACGGAGACATTGCCGGCGCGTCGGGCCAGGTCACGGGCCTGCCGAAGCCGCTCCCGGCCCTCGGCCGTACGCCGGTTGTGGTCTTCAAGACCGACCAGGGAGATGATCAGGTCGGCCTGGGCGTCGGCGAGCCGGAGCTCCTCGGCGGTGCGCAGCGCCTGCCGGGCGACGCGCTCGGCGTCCTCGTCGTGGCCCATGTACCGCGCGGCCATGACATGGGTGGCCGCCGCCCACACCCAGGTGTGCGACGGGGGCTCGGCCGGGATCATGGCCAGGGCCTCGCTGCTGTAGGTGAAGGCGGCCTGCAGACTGTCGACGCGCATCAGATTGCCCGCGAGGGTGTAGCGGACGCGGGCGGCGAGCTCCGAGTCCGCGTCCGACCCCGCTCTGGCCAGTGCGGCGCGGGTGAGGGAGACCGCCCGGTGGGTCTCCCCGGCGTGCGCGGCGGCAGCGGAGGCGCGCAGGGTGAGCGTGACCGGGTCGCCGTCCCGGGGGCGGGCGCCGGGGTCCACCGCGGGCCACAGTTCGAGCGCGGCCTCCACGTGGCGCAGCTCCTCGGCGGGCGCGCCGACCCGCTGGGCGTGGTCGGCGGCTTCCAGCGAGGCGGTCAGCGCGTCCGCGAGATCATGGCTCTCCCGCGAGTGGTGGGCGCGCTCGGCCGCGCTCTGTGCCGTGTGACCGCGCCCGGCGAGGAGTTTGGCGAACGCGCCGTGCAGCCGGACCCGCTCGCCGGGCAGCAGATCGGCGTAGACGGCCTCACGGGCGAGGGCATGCCGGAAGGAGTACGTGGCGTCGTCGCCGGGGACCAGCAGCTGCCGTCCTACGGCCTCCCGCAGCGCCGACTCCAGCTCGTCCTCGGGCAGTTGTACGGCGTCACGCAGCAGGTCGTGCTCGACGCGCCGCCCGGCGACCGCGGCCGTGCGCAGCACCTGCTGGGCGGTGTCGGAGAGTTGCTCGATCCGGATGAGGAGGAGGTCGGCGAGGCCGCTCGGCATGGCGGGCGCCACCGGGTCGAGGTCGCCCGGCAGCGCGGCGAGCAGCTCCTCCGCGTAGAAGGCGTTGCCCTCGGCGCGGTCGACGATGCGGCGGACGGTGGTGTCGGAGAGGGCGTCCGTCCGCAGGGCGCGCACCAGGCGGGCCACTTCGGCGTCGGCCATCGGGCGCAGTTCGAGTCGGTCCACGGAGGGCAGGCGGGCCAGCTCGGCGAGCAGGGGGCGCAGGGGGTGGCGGCGGTGCAGGTCGTCCGCGCGGTACGAGGCGAAGAGGGCGAGGCGGTGGGTGGGGGAGCCGGGGGTGGGATTCTGCAGGACGCCCCGGCTGAGGAGGAAGCGCAGGAGGTCCCTCGATGACTGGTCGGCCCAGTGGAGGTCTTCGAGGACCAGGAGGAGGGGGGTGATGTCGGCGGCGTCCGCCAGCAGGCCGGCCACGCCCTCGAAGAGCCGCAGCCGGCTGCCGGTGTCCGTGTCCGTCCCGCTGCCGGCGCCCAGCAGGCGGTCGACCGCCGGGTGCGCCGCGAGGGCGGCGGCGAACCGCTCGTCCCCGCCGAGCACGCCGAGGATCTCCGTGAACGGAAGATAGGGCAGGCCCACGTCGCCGAGGTCCACGCAGTGGCCGGTGAGTACCGTCATGCCGGTGCGCGTGGCGTGTGCGGCGGCCTCCGTCAGGACGCGGGTCTTGCCGACGCCGGCGTCTCCGGAGAGCACGACGGCGCGGGGGCTGCCGTCGCGGGCGCGGTCCAGCACGCCGGTGAGCCGGGCGAGTTCGCCGTCCCGGCCGATGAACGGCGTACCGAATGTCTGTGCCACGCCGCCCATCCTGACACGCCCCACCGACAACGCACCGCCATCGTTCTCGCCCCCGCCGCCATCCCCGGGGGGCTCTGCCCCCGACCCCCCTCATCGGCCTGACCGGCCTCGTCCTCAATCGCCGGACCGGCTGGATGGCGTGGGCCGGGGCCGGGGCCTTCAGGGGTGCGGGGAACTGCGCGATCAGCCCTCATCGGCCTGCAGGC
>NZ_JBEYFS010000099.1:0-2770 GCF_040634475.1 Streptomyces sp. NPDC007095 | reverse complement strand
CAGAACACTTGGTGGGTGGGGTTTCGGGGCGTAGCCCCGTCTGAGGGGTGCGGGGAACTGCGCGATCAGCCCTCATCGGCCTGCAGGCAGAACACTTGGTGGGTGGGGTTTCGGGGCGTAGCCCCGTCTGAGGGGCGCGGGGAACTGCGCGATCAGCCCTCATCGGCCTGCAGGCAGAACACGTCGGGAGGGCGGGGTTTCGGGGCGCAGCCCGGCCCGAGGGGCGCGGGGAACTGCGCGATCGGACCCCGTCCCCCCGTAGTCGGAGCGCACAGCCGGGGTTCCAAGGGCGTAGCCCTGGTGGTGGGGGGCGGTGTCAGGCGGGAGCCTGTTCGGGGTGGGGGACCTCGGCCCCGATCTCCCGCACCGGCACTCGCCGCAACGTCGCAGACGCCAACACCGCCGCCCCGGACAACAGCACCGCCCCCGCGATCGCCGCCGCCTGCATCCCACTGGTGAACGCCTCCCGTGCGACCCGCACCAGCGCGTCCCCCGCGTCGCCCGGCAACTGGTGGGCGACCGCCAGCGCGCCGCCGAGGGTCTCCTGGGCCGGTGCCGGGGCGCCGGACGGAATCTCGTGGCGGTAGACGGCCGTACCGATGGAGCCCAGGACCGCCATGCCGAGCGCCCCGCCGAACTCGGCACCCGTCTCCAGCAGCGAGGACGCGGCGCCCGCGTTGCCGACGGGGACGGTGCCCAGCGCCAGATCCATCATCTGCGACATCACGGTGACGATCCCCGAGGCGAGGACACCGGCACCGGCGAGGACCAGCCACAGAGAGTCGGTCCCGGTGAGGGCCAGCAGACCGTAGCCGCACGCGGCGAGGACGAAGCCGCCGGAGACGACGTGGGCGCGGTGGACGCCCTTCTGCACCAGCTGCGCGGCGACCGGCGCGGCGACCCCGACCAGGACCGTCGGCAGCAGTGACCACAAAGCGGCCTCCATGGAGCTCTTGCCGAGGACCGACTGCAGGTACTGCGTGGTGAAGTACGCCGACCCCATCATCCCGAACGCGGAGAGGAGGTTGAGCACGACGGCGGGCGCGAAGCCTCGGCCCCGGAACAACTCGGGGGAGATCAGCGGAGACTTGGCGGTGCGCTGCCGCTGGACGAAGAGCGCGGCGAAGACGAGACCGACGACGATCGAGGCGCCGTACTCGAACTTCCAGCCCTCGGACGGGATTTCCTTCACGCCGTAGATGACGGGCAGCACGGCGGCCATCGACAGCGGCACGCTGAGCAGGTCGAAACGGCCCGGTTGCGGGTTCCTGGACTCGGGGAGCAGGACCGGACCGAGGACCAGCAGCAGCACCATCGCGGGCAGGTTGACGAGGAAGACCGAGCCCCACCAGAAGTACTCGACGAGGACACCGCTCATCACCGAACCGAGCGCGATACCGCCGGTCATGACGCCGGACCACAGACCGATCGCCTTCGCGCGCTGGCCGGGGTCGGTGAACATCGTGCGGATGATCGCCATCGTCGACGGCATGAGGGTGGCGCCACCGATGCCGAGTACCGCGCGGGCCGCGATCAGCATCTCGGCGCTGTCGGCGTAGGCGGCCATGACCGAGGCCGTGCCGAAGGCGGCGGCGCCGAAGAGGAGGAGCTTGCGGCGGCCTATGCGGTCGCCGAGCGAGCCCATCGTCATCAGCAGTCCGGCGAGCACGAACGCGTAGATGTCGAAGATCCACAGCTGCTGGGTGCCGCTCGGCTCCAGGTCCGCGCTGATCGCGGGGATCGCGAAGTAGAGGACCGAGACGTCCATCGAGACCAGGAGCAGCGGAAGCATCAGGACGCCGAGGGCGGTCCATTCGCGGCGGCCGGCGAGGCCTCCGCCGGGTGCGGGGGTGGTGCTCGTCGAGTGCTTCGGGTTCGTCATGACAGGGACTGTACGGACGTCTTAAACAATTGTCTAGTACGCTTGTTTAAAACGAGCGTCTGGGACGGTTGTCTGTATCGGGGGTACGCTGATCGGCATGGGACACCGTGAGGATCTGCTCGAAGGCGCCAAGCGCTGCCTGTTGGAGAAGGGGTTCGTGCGCACCACGGCGCGCGACATCGTGAAGGAGTCCGGGACGAACCTGGCGTCCATCGGCTACCACTACGGGTCGAAGGACGCGCTGCTGACGCAGGCCTTCGTGGAGCTGGTGCAGGAGTGGGGCGAGAAGTTCGCCCTCCATCAGGAGCACGAGGAGGCACCCGGAGGTTCTGTGGAGCGGTTCCACGACGTGTGGGCGCGGATGCTGGAGTCCTTCGAGGACTTCAAGCCCGTGTGGGCGGCCAGCATGGAGATCGTGACGCAGGGGGAGCGGGTGCCGCAGCTGCGGGACCTCATGGCGAAGGCGCAGATCGAGGGCCGGTCCGGGCTCGTCTCGATGTTCACGGGCCAGGACGAGGAGACGCTCGACGAGCGGACCGTCAAGGCCGTCGGCGGCTTCTACCAGGCGCTGCTCAACGGTCTGATGGTGCAGTGGCTCTTCGACCCGGCGAGCGCCTCCACGGCGGACGACCTCACGGAGGGGCTGCGAAGGGTGATCGAGGGGGCGGCCGGTTCGCGGGACTGAGGCGTCACCCGGCCACGACTGCGGTCGGCGTGATGCCAAACCCGCGATCGGCTCGGGCATCGCGGTGCGCCGGGATCAGCGCCGTCAGGGCGGGTCGTGACGACAGGACCTAGGCCCTGTCGTCAAATTCCCGTCTGCCCCGCGACGCCATGCACGCACTCTCACCGCACCAGGCACAGATCCAAGTACGTCCAGTACGAGGG
>NZ_JBEYFS010000098.1:0-39737 GCF_040634475.1 Streptomyces sp. NPDC007095 | reverse complement strand
CCAGGCATGGATCAACGACCCCGCCAAACGACGCCAAACCGAACAACAGATTTCATAGCATCACATTCGTTTCATTTGACTTGACAGGCACCGCCCCCCGGGCGCGCGTGTGACCAGCCTGCCGGCGCCGGCCCTTCCCCGAATGCCTTGTAAAGGCCGAGGGCCGGATCCGGCCGAGCGGACGCGACGGTCGCTGGCGAGGCCGGACAAGAAGACGCAGCCGGCTCCTGACCTGATCGGCCACGACGTCCACTCCAACCCCACCGCGGCGCGACGCAAGTCGGGGACAACCGGACCTGGCCAACCGTGAGGTGTTCGGTCACGCGACAACCCGGCTGCCTCACGCATGGGGAGCGCTGAAACGAGCACACATCCGCTGAATTCCGGGATGCCCAGGTCCTCGGCAACTACGCGGCTTGTGCCGGCCACATCGAAACCCGCTGCGACCAGCGCGAGCGCGGTTCCCTTCCCGATACCGGATGACGCGCCTGTCACGAGTGCGAACGACCGATTCTTCGTCGCCGCATCGGCCCGGAGCGCGGAAGACACACGCCTGGCTTTCGAGAGGGCGGCCAACGGGGTGGAGAGGGGCGCGCCGGCCCTTCGCGCCTTGGCGAACGCTTACACGCGGCTGATCTCGACGCGCCCCGAAACACTTCTGATGCAGATGCAGGGATACGCCGTCGTGACGGCCACCGGGGCGCAGGGCGACGACCTGATCGGCCGCGACGTCCGGGCGGCCTGGATGAGGATCTGGGAAACCGTGCATCTGGCGCTGGGTGCCGATGCCGACCGGACTGCACGTTTCTTTGCCTGCGGCATGCTCGGTAACACGCTCACCGCCATCGGCCTCCCCCCGGGCGCAGGAAAGTAGCCAGGAGGCCAGGTGCTTTCCGGAAGGACGAGGCGTCAGCGCACGCCTGCCGCATCCAGCAGGGTGACCACCGTGGGGGCGATGAGTCCCGTCATGGTGTCGGCTCCGATCCCGGCGCGGGCGCCGGCGCCATCGAAGACCAGGATCAGCTGCCGGGCCAGCAGATCGGGGTCGCTCGCGCCGCCACGCTCGGCCTCGGTGCGGAAGAAGGCGGTCAGTTTCGCCTTGATCCGGTGTGCCACCTGGCTCGCAGGGTGATTCTGGTCCTTGAGCTCGATCTGTACAGCCAGGTACCGGCAGCCTCGGAAGGCGGGCGCGCCCGCCTGCGACTCCAGTTGCTCGAAGACGTGCAGGATCCGCTCGCGGGGGGAGCGGCCGTCGTCCGCCGGGGGCAGGAGAGTGGCCACGAAGGGGGCAGTGCACTCCTCCAGGCTTGCTGCCAGCAGGTCGTCCTTGCTGTGGAACAGCTGGTACATGGAGCGCTTCGACACGCCCGCCGCCTTGCACAGCGCGTCGACGCCGATATTGACGCCGTCCTGGTAGGTGAGCGTGGCCGCCGCCTCCAGCAGGCGCTCTCTGGAAGTTGACTTCGCTTCGGTGGTCATGTCGTGAGGTTAACTCAAATCGGACGAATTGGAAACCGATCGGTTTTCAGTGATGCCCGGCGGCGACCGGCGCCGTCCGGGCACCGAAGTCCGCTCAGAGGCTCGGCGACGGTCCCGAGGGAGAAAGACCGTCGCCGAGCCCTGATGGTGTGCACGCCCCTCGCCCCCACGGGGGCGACACACACGGGGCCACTCCGCACAACGGCCCCGTCCTGGGAGGCGGAAGGAATGCCGCTACACCGGGGTGGCGCTCGTCTCGGGGTCCGTCTCGGCAGGGATGCGGTGCAGCCCCTTGCGGTCGTACCACCCCAGCACACCGAAGCCGAACAGCGCGGCCGCCACGAGGCCGACGGCCATCATGACCCAGCCCCGGGTCAGTCCCGCGTCGCTCTGCGCACCGTAGTAGAGGATCGAGCGGACGCCGCCGGCGATCTGCCGCAGGGGCTCGAACTCCGCGAGGATGCGGTAGAAGCCGGGCAGCGCCTGGATCGGCGTGGTGGCGTTGGCCGTTGGCACCGCCATGCCGATGAAGACCAGCGTGGCCACCAGCATGCCGGGGGTGCCGAACACCGCGAGGAGGGTGAGCGCGCCGATCCCGGAGACCGCAACGGCGCACACCGAGTACAGCCACAACAGCGGCAGGTGGGAGGCGTCCATGCCCATGACGCCGACCGCCCCGACCATGACCAGGGTGCCCATCAGCAGGGACAGGACCGCCATGAGGGTGCTGCTGATGGCGAGGGTCTGCACCCGGGTCGCCCGGATCAGCGGGCGGTGCAGGCGCAGCGGACCCAGGTCGTTGTGGGTGTAGCCGAGAGTGTGATCCACCTGACCGCTGATGACGTTGGCGGAGAGCATGCCGACGACCACGAGGGCGAGCGCGTAGTAGAACGCGGTGAGGCCCAGGCCGCTGTGCGAGTCGAGGGGATGGCCGTCCTTCACCGTGACGGCGGCCGGATCGGCGAGCAGGACGCGGGCCGCCGCGGGCAGCTTCTTCTGCGCTGGTCCGATCCGGGCGGTCAGTTCCTTGCCAATGTGGAGCGAGGCGTTCTCGGCGGCCTGCGTCGTCGCGACCCGCGCCAGACTGGAGCCCAGGCTGCCCGCGGACTGGTTCGTCAGCACCGTCAGCGCCGGGCGGACCGGGATTTCGGCGGCCTTGCCGGTCAGGGCGGCGACCGACGACGTGAAGCCGGCGGGCACGACGAGCGCACCGTACAGCTTGCCCTTGCCGAGTTCCTCCTTCACCTCCCGCTCGTCCATCACCTTCCAGTCGACCTTGTCCCCTCCCGCGGTGGACTTCTTGATCGAGCCGGTGATCTGCGCTCCCAGGTTCACCTGCTTGCCGCCGACCGTGGCTCCCTCGTCGGCGTTGACCAGGCCGACGGGCAGGTTCCTCATGTGGCCGGCCGGGTCGATGTTGGCGCCGACGTACAGCACGGCGAACAGCAGCGCGAGAACGCCGGTGATCACACCGCTGGCGATCCACAGGGGTTTCGCGCGCAGCACGCGGAAGGGGTGAATTCCATTCATGACTTACTCCGGCCTGGACAACACAGCTACATCGGGACAAGACCGGACGGCACCATCGCCGGACCGGGAACCTGCAGACTCAAAACCCTTCGGCACACGAAGGCAACCGTGGATCATGGTCTCGGCCGCCCCCCCATAGGGAAACCGATCGGTTTCCCGGTAATACTAAACCGATCGTTTTCGTTATTCAAATCGACCACCGCCGTCCCCGGGAAGGCCCCGTCCGGATCACGGGCTGGCGGCATCGAGGTGGCCACGCCGGCCCGGACCGGGCTAGTGTTCTGGTGCTCCTGACCGTCGGCTCGCGGTCGCGTCACGCGGCCACCCGCGCCGATCGCCGCCGGCCGGCGCTCTTCAGTGGCGTGGTGGATCGGTGTGTGTGAGTCGCTCAGGGGCAGCCCTGTTCCGCCGTGGCGGGCGGCGACGATCTCGGCGGCGATGGACAGGGCGGTCTCCTCGGGCGCGTGAGCGCCGAGATCGAGGCCGATGGGTGAGTGCAGGCGGGTCAGTTCGGCTTCGGTCAGGCCGATTTCGCGGAGCCTGCGGTCGCGGTCCTCGTGGGTGCGGCGGGAGCCCATCGCGCCGATGTAGGCGGCCGGCAGCCGCAGGGCCGTCTCCAGCAGAGGCACGTCGAACTTGGCGTCGTGGGTGAGGACGCACACCACCGTGCGCTCGTCGGTCCGGGTGCGGTGCAGGTAGCGGTGTGGCCAGTCGACCACGATGTCGTCGGCCTCGGGGAAGCGTGTCCGGGTGGCGAAGACGGGCCGGGCGTCGCACACCGTGACGTGGTAGCCGAGGAACTTGCCCACGCGTACCAGGGCCGCGGCGAAGTCGATGGCGCCGAAGACCAGCATGCGGGGCGGCGGGACGCTTGATTCGACGAACACCGTCAGGTCGGGATCGCAGTGGGTTCCGTCCTGCGCGATGTCGAAGGTGCCGGTGCGGCCGGCTTGCAACAGGGAGCGGGTCTCGTCGACGACGGCGCGGTCCAGGTCGGGACGTCCGCCGAGTCCGCGGTCGCAGGATCCGCCCTCACGGACCGTCAGCGCCCGTCCGAGGAGCTCTGCCGGGCCGCGGATCACGCGGGCCAGCGCCGCCGCCTCGCCCCGGGTGGCGGCCGACAGCGCCGTCTGGAATGTTTTCCGGCCGGTCGCGTCGGCGGGTATGGGCGTGACCAGGATGTCGATGACACCGCCGCAGGTCAGGCCGACGGCGAAAGCGTCCTCGTCGCTGTAGCCGAACCGCTCGCGCACCGCCTGGCCGTCCTTGAGCGCCTGGGTGCACAGGTCGTAGACCGCGCCTTCGACACAGCCGCCGGAGACCGAGCCGATGGCCGCTCCGTCGGCGTCGACGGCGAGCGCGGCGCCCGGCCCTCGCGGTGCGCTGCCGCTGACTGCCACGACGGTGGCGACGGCGAAGTCCCGCCCTTCCTCGAGCCACCGGTTCAGCTCGTCCGCGATGTCCAGCATGGGAGTTACTTTCTTGTCGTGGTGCGCAGATCGGGCCGTCGTCTCAGAGCAGCTTGTCCAGCGTGATCGGCAGGTCCCGGATCCGCTTGCCGGTCGCGTGATAGACGGCGTTCGCGATCGCGGCCACCACGCCGGTCATGCCGACCTCGCCCAGCCCGATGATTCCCAGGGGCATCGTCTTGTCCGGTTCGTCGAGCCAGGCGACGTCGATCGGGGGGATGTCGGCGTGCACCGGCACGTAGTAGGAGTCGAGCCCGGCGCTCATGGTGCGCCCGTTGCGGGGATCGACCAGACTCTGCTCCGACAGCGCCATGCCGATGCCCATGACCACGGCCCCGCGGAGCTGGCTCGCCGCGGTCTTGGGGTTGATGACGCGGCCGACGTCGAACATGCCGAGCCAGCGTGAGATCCGCAGTTCGCCGGTGTCGGTGTTCACCCGCACCTCACAGAACTGCGCGCCGCGGGCGGCCTTGGACCAGCGCTGGTCCTTCAGGAAGTTGGAGAGGAAGCGGCCCTGACTGCCCAGCGCGCCCAACCGGGTGGCCGACCCGACCGAGGCCTCGATGAACGGTCGCCGCGCCGCGCGCAGGGCGGCCGCCGGTTCCTGACCGGTCGTGCCCGTACGCCGGGCCAGGGCACTCACCTTCCGGGTCAGCTCGGCGCATGCGGCGAGGACGCTGGTGGCCACCGTCGCCGTCTGGTTCGAGTTGCCGGCCATCGGTCCGGACGGCAGGGCCGAATCGCCGTACTCGACCCGGACCTTCTCGTACGCAATGCCGAGCGCGTCCGCGGCGATCTGTGCCTGTACGGTCGCGGCGCCCATGCCCATCTCGTGGAAACCGCACTGCACGAGCGCACTGCCGTCGTCGCTCAGCCGTACCTTGACGTCGGCGACCAGGCGCACGACCGGGTGGTAGGCGGTGGCCGTGCCCATCCCGACGAGCCACTCGCCGTCCCGCATGGAGCGAGGTTCGGGGGTGCGGTCCGCCCAGCCGAAGCGTTCGGCGCCGGTCTCGAAGGCTTCTCGCTGCATCCGCTGGGAGAACTTCTTGCCACCCGTCGGATCCGTTGCGGGCTCGTTGCGCAGCCGCAGGGCGATCGGGTCCATGGACAGCTCGTAGGCGAGTTCGTCCATCGCCGATTCCAGCACGAAGCTGCCGATCGCCTCGCCGGGGGCGCGCAGCCAGGTGTTGGGCATCAGATCCATGGCAACGAGGTTCTGGCGGGTCAGCATGTTCTGGGCGCCGTAGAGGTGCCGGGCCGGCGAGCTGGTCGCCTCGAGCAGGCCCCCGACTGAGCCGGTGCGGGTGATGCTGTCCTGGATCAGCGAGGTGAGCCGCCCGTCGCGAGTCGCACCGAGCGCGATCCGGTTGGTCGAGGCGGTACGCCCACCGGTGGCGCGGCTGACGGCCCTGCGGCTCAGCGCCAGGCGCACGGGCCGCCCGACAGCCTTGGCCGCCATCGCCGCGATGACCGTGCCGGGCCAGACGGCGAACTTCGCGCCGAAGGCGCCCCCCACGAACTCGGCATGGACGCGGACGTGGGACGCCGGCACACCGAACCGCCAGGCCAGGTAGCGGCCGGTCTGGTTGATGGCCTGGGCGGTGTCGTGCACGGTGAGGTGGTCACCGTCCCAGACGGCGACCGTCGCGTGCGGTTCGATCGCGTTGTGCTGCAGGCCGGGTGTGGTGTAGCGCAGGTCGACCGAAACTTCCGCAGCGGCCAGCGCCGCCTCGGCGTCACCCTTCTTCGTCTGGCCGGCGAAGGTGAGGTCGCCCTTCGCCGGGGTGGCGTTTTTCTGCTCGGCGGCGAAATCCACCCGTGCGGGCAGCAGGTCGTAGGTCACTTCGACGAGCGTGGCGGCCTCGTTCGCCGCGGCCGAGGTCTCCGCTACCACGACGGCGATCGGCTGACCGTCCCAGAAGACCTGATCGGTGTTGAGGTAGTCGAGGCTGGTCCCCGACACGCTCGGTCCCAGGTCCCGCACGATGTTGGGTTTGCGTACCGGGCGGATCCTCGGTGCGTTGAGGTGGGTGAGGACGGCCACGACGCCGGGCACCGCGGCCGCCGCGGCCGTGTGGATGCCGCTGATCGTGCCACGGGCGACGGTGGCATGTACCAGCGTCGCGTACGTGAGGTTCGGGTAGTGGTGCTCTGCGGAGAAGCGCACCGCCCCGGTCACCTTCGCGTGGCCGTCCCTGCGGTCGACCGACTGGCCGACCGCGCCCCCGAGGGGCACGGAAACGTCCGCGCCGGGCTCGGAGCCTGTTCTGGTGTGTGCGGTCACGATGCGCTCCGCTCAGCGTTGAGTTTCCGCAGCACGGCCACGACCGTCCGCTGGGCCAGGTCGGTCTTGAAGGCGTTGTCGGGCAGGGGCAGGGCGGGGGCGAGTTCGGCGGCGGCGGCCCTGGCGAAGCTCTCGTCGGTGGCTTCGGCGCCGAGCAGCAGCTCTTCCGCGATGTGTGCCCGCCACGGCTTGGTCGCGACGCCGCCGAGTGCGAGGCGGACCTCGACGATGCGGTCTTCGTCGGCGACCTTGAGTGCGGCGGCGACGGAGACCAGGGCGAAGGCGTACGACGCGCGGTCGCGGACCTTGCGGTAGCGCGAGTGCACCGCCACCGGCACCGGCGGCAACTCGACGGCCGTGATCAGCTCGTCGGCGGCCAGCACCGTCTCGATGTGGGGGGTGTCGCCGGGCAGCCGGTGGAACTCGGCGACCGGGATACGCCGTAGGCCGCGCACGCTCTCCACCTCGACGACCGCATCGAGCATCACCAGCGCCACCGCCATGTCCGAGGGATGCGTCGCGACGCAGTGCTCGCTCGCCCCCAGCACCGCACTGCCGCGGGAGAACCCGCCGATCGCGTCACAGCCGCTGCCGGGCACACGTTTGTTGCACGCCGACGCCTCGTCGTAGAAGTACATGCAGCGGGTGCGCTGCAGCAGGTTGCCTCCCACCGTCGCCATGTTCCGCAACTGGGCGGAGGCCCCCAGCAGGATCGCCTGCGCCAGCACCGGATAGCGGGTCCTGATGAGGGGGTCCGCCGCGAGCCGGCTGTTGCTCACCAGTGCGCCGACGCGGATGGTGCCGTCCGGCAGTTCCTCGATCCCTGTCAGCGGCAGGCGGGTGATGTCCACGACCGTCGCCGGGTGCTCGATGCCCTCACGCATGAGGTCGACGAGGTTCGTCCCGCCCGCGAGGAACTTCACGTCACCACTGTCCGCGATCGTGCGCAGCGCCGTGCCCACGTCCGGTGCGCTGAGGTAGGAGAACGACTTCACTTCGCGACCTCCTTGATCGCCGAGACGATGCCGTTGTAGGCGCCGCAGCGGCACAGGTTGCCGCTCATCCGCTCCCGGATCTCCGTCTCGTCCAGCTCCCCACCGGTGTCGGCGAGATGCTCGGTCGCGGCACTGGGCGCGCCTTCCTTGTGCTCGGCGAGCATCCCGATCGCCGAGCAGATCTGCCCGGGCGTGCAGTAGCCGCACTGGAATCCGTCCGTACGGACGAACGCCGCCTGCAACGGGTGGTCGACCCCTTCGATGGTCGTGATCTCACGGCCCTGGTACTGCACCGCCAGCGCGAGGCACGCGTTGATCCGCCGACCGTCGGCCAGCACCGTACAGGCGCCGCACGCGCCCTGATCGCATCCCTTCTTGGTGCCGGTCAGGCCCAGGTACTCGCGCAATGCGTCGAGCAGGCTCACCTGCGGCGAGACGTCCAGCCTCTGGGCGGACCCGTTGATCCGCAGCTCGATCTCCACCGTGTCATTCCTCCGGTTCGCCCGTGGGCTCGTTCTCATGGGGGGCCATCAGGCACATAGGCCAGGACCAGAGGGACTCCGCTCCGCGGACTTGAGAAGCCGCCGGCCGGGAACCGAATCATGAGAGTAGGTCCATGATCTAAAACACCAACGTAGCAGTTCGACCAATTACTCGCATCACTATTGTCGCAACTTTACATTTCCACGCAACAGCAATGATGCAAATCGGCACAAACCCGCAGGCCAGGCGTATGGTCTTCGATGCATCACGAATCAACAACGGGAGTGGATAAGTCATGGGCCGACCCCTGCGGGCCGATGTCGCGCGCACTATGCGCGCGATCCTGGAGGCGGCCGAGCAGGTGCTGGCCGAAGACCCCGGCGCCTCCATGGAGCAGATCGCCGAGCAGGCGGGCGTGGCCAGGACGACGGTGCACCGGCGGTTCGCCAACCGCCAGGCCCTCATCGAAGCCCTCGCCGCCTCGGCGAAGCGGCAGCTCATGGAGGCCGTAGAGGACGCCCACATGGACACCGCCCCACCGCTCGTGGCACTGCACCGCGTCACGGCGAACATCCTGCGGATCAAGAGCGTCTGGCGATTCACCCTCGGCCACCCCCTCGCCGACACCCCCCTCACCGCGGTGATCTGGTCCGAGATCAACGCCGGCGCCCTCGAGTTTTTCGCCCGGGCCCAGCACGAAGGGCTGCTCGCCCCGGACACGGACCTCATGTGGGCGCGGCGGGTCTACTACGCCCTCGTCGACGAGGCCCAGCACGGAGGCGGCGCGGATCTCGACCCGGACCAGGTCCGGCAGAACGCGGACGCACTGGCCACGCTCGTCGTCGACACGTTTCTGCGCGGCACGGGACCCCACGGCTGAACCGTCGGGTCTGCGGCCCCCGTCTCGTCTCGTCTTGCCCTCCGCCGCCGACCGGACGATCGTGGACAGTGCCCCGGCACCAGGCAGAAGGGGTGCGCCTCGAGCATGAGGTGCGTGTTGGGCGCGAGGACGGCGACGGGGCGGCCGTTCGCGAGCGCGGCCAGGACGCCGGCGAGCCGCCGGCACCGGTCGTGGAACTCGGCGTAGGTGAAGCGCCGGTGTCCGTCGATCACGGCCGTGCGCTCGGGAAACACCGCGGCCGACCGGTCCAGGAAGGAGACGGGACTCAGCGGCTCGAATGACAGGGCAGGTACCAAGGCTTGCTCCGTTACGCAGCGGGGGTCGTTGGACCGCCCGCGGCCGGTGCCGGACCGCAGGGTCCGGCGCGCCCACCGCGGACGCAGCAGTGGGCACCCGCGGAGCGAACCTCTCCCCGCTACATACCCACGTACACCGGGTAATCGATCTCGGTACCGGACATCAGGTCGAAGGCACGCTTGACCAGTTCGTCCGATCCGACGGCCACCCGCACATCGCCCGACCGAACCGCGTCGGCCACCTGGGTGCCGCCGAAAATCAGCTTGAGGAAGGTCCGCGTACGACAGTGGATCTCAAGGTCGGGGCGAACGGGTGCCGGGCCGCTCCTCGTCCACATCCGGCCGTCGGCGATCTCGACATGGAACGTCTCCCTGCCCACGTGCAGCTCGTAGATCTCCTTGAGACCTGCGAGCTTGTCCGGCGTGACAAGGCTCGAAACGCTCAGGGCGATGAGGTCCACGCGGGTCGTCGCCGGGTCGATCTCCGGAGACGGGGGAAGCCCCAGCCCCCACCGGCCGAGCGCGATGAGCGGCTCACGAAGCTGCTCGCCCCTCTCGGTGAGCTCGTACACCGCCACCCCGGCGGGCGGCGGAAGCGTGCTCCGGCGAACGACGTCGGCGGCCTCCAGACTGCGAAGACGCGCGGTCAGACGGTTCGGCCCGAGAGCCGGGAGCGTGTCGGCGAGATCCTTGAACCGCTTGGGCCCGAGCAGCAGCTCGCGCACGATCAGAAAGGTCCACCGTTCGCCGAGGATGTCCATGGAACGGGCGAGCGGACACATCTGGCCGTATGTTCTTGCGGTCGTCATGTCTCTACTGTACGGCTCGATAACTCCTCACTATATGGCTTGTACACCCCCCCATGTGCCCGAGACGTCCGGGCCCGTGCGCGGCGTCGTCGGGGTCCGGGGCGCCGGACTCATCCCCGCAGGCCCACCGCGTCGGCGAAGGCTTCGAGCTCACGGCGGATGTCGCCGGCGGGCTGGTACGTGAGCTCGGTGACCCCCTGCGCCGCCAGCTCCTTCACCCTGGCGAGGACGTCTCCGGCCGTACCGGTGAGGGTGTGCCCGACCAGCGTGTTACCCCCGGCGTTCCAGGCGGCGGTATCGGCGTCATTCAGTCGTAGCAGGTGTCCGTGGTGCACCGCGAAGTGGCGTTCGGCCTCCGGTGTCTCCAGCACGACGGCCAGCCATTCCGGCCCGCCGGGCAGCGCCTTGACCGCTTCCTCACCGCCGAGTTCGTAGGAGATGTGGAACAGCTGCGCCAGTGCCGGGCCCGCCGCCGTGCGCAGTCGCTCACTGCTGAGGTCCTCGCCGTCGCCGAGCACGGACCCGGCGGTGCCATAAATGACATTCCCGAACTTCTTGGTCACCTCTTCGGAGACACCGTCGATTCCCACGACGAAGACGCCGTCCCCGAGTGACTCGGCGATCGCCGTGCCCTTCGGGCCGATCGCCGCGATGTAGACCGGGATGGTGTCCGACGCGCCCCGCGGGTGTTCGGGGGTGTGCAGCATGCGCATCGGGCTGCCCTCCCACTCGACCGTCTCGCCCCTGAGGAGCGCGCGGAAGGCCGTGACATAGCGGGTCATGTACGCCCACGAGACGGGCTGTTGCCCCATCGCCCGGCGGCCCGTGTACCCGGTACCGAACGCGACCGCGACCCGCCCGGGGGCCAGGCGCTCGAGAGCCGCGGCCCCGCTGGCGTTGACCATCGGGTGGCGCAGCGCCGGTACGAGGACGCCCGGTCCGAGCCCGATGCGGTGGGTGCGCTGGGCGGCCAGGGCCAGCGTCATCCACACGTCGGGGCTCTGCTGCGGTGTGTCGTACAGCCACGCACGCCGGAAGCCGAGTTCCTCGGCGATCCGGATGTGCTCCGGCGTGTCCAACGTGGTCGCGAACGACGCCGATATGTCCAGGCCCGCCGGACTGCGGCCCTGGGTGGTGGATGACGAGGAGGAGGTGGTGGTCATGGCTGCTGCCCCAACGTGTTCGGGAGGCCTGTGGGGGGAACGTTGGCCAGCCGCAGCTGTCCGCGGGCGATGAGCTTGCCGTTGTCGACGCTGGTGACGCTCACCTGCCACAGCTGTTGGCTGCGCCCCTGCTGGATCGCTTCGGCCAGCACCTGAACCGTCCCGGTGGTGATCGGCCGGAGGAAGTCCGTGCTGTTGGCCACCCCTACGGCGACCTGGCCGAGATCGGCTATCGCGGCGGACGCACCGACGGTGGCGGCGGACTCCACTGCGGTGGTGTAGACCCCGCCGTGCACCACTCCCCACGGGGTGTGGTGCTCAGGGCCCAGCTGTATCTCCCCCCGCACCCGCGTGCCCGTGACCTCGGTGAAGGTCAGGCCGGCGGCCTCGACGAACGCGCTGCGGAACACGTCGAAGCCTGAGCGGGGGGCTTCGTCGGGGCCGGCTGATGTGTCGGTCCTGGGCTGTGTCACTGGAGGCCCCTACTCGTTCGCCTGGTCGGGGTCGCCCTCGGGCACCACGGGCATGGGAACACCGAGGAGGCCGTGCGCGCCGTACCAGACGGGGCCGATGTTGAGCCGGTCGGGACAGCGGGCGGTGATCTCGTCGAAGAACTGCTGCGGGGTGGGCTTCTCGGCGAGCAGTCGCTGCGCGTCGCGCAGGTACTGGCGGGTCTCGTCGATGATGGTCGGCTCGTCGGGCAGGTCACGGTTCTTGTGGCCGGCCACGACAAAGCGGGGGTTGAGGGAGTCGAGGACGTCGAGGGCGGCCAGCCACGACTCGAATCCGCCGCCCGGGGTCTCCAGCAGCATCTGGTGCACGCCGTTGTAGACGACGTCGCCTCCGACGATCAGGCCGATCGAGGGGACGTGCAGGACGGTGGTGTCGTCGGTGTCGGTGTGACCGACCTCGACCGCCTCGATCCGGTGCCCTTCCAGCTCGAACCCGTCCGCGGGGACGGTCCGGTAGACGAGCGGGGTGTCCGGAATCAGGCCCGGGAAGTCCGCGTCCCAGAACTGCGCGCGCCCTTCGACGTTGCGGCGCATGATCTTGATGGTGCCCTCGGTGGCGTACGGGATGGCGTCGGGGAAGCGTTCCAGCAGCTCGCCGGTGCCGAACCAGTGGTCGCCGTGGCCGTGGGTGGCGTAGATGTAGGCCAGGCGCCTGCCGGAGCGCTCCACCCAGTCACCGACCGCCTGCGTCTGCTCACGGGTGAACGGCGGGTCCACCAGCACCGCATCCCGCTCCCCGACGATCAGCGTCGAAGCCAGCGGAGACGACACGATCCGGCCACCGCCCGGCAACCGCTCGGCGCGGGCGCGCGGCACCCCGTCACAGACGTACACGTCGTAAGTCAGCTCAGCCATGCGTGGTGTTCCTTTCGTTGCCGCGCGGTGATGTGCCGTACGAGGGCGGTCATGCGCGGGAGTTGGAGCAGTGGGCGCTATCCCAGCGGTGCGAGGAATTCCTTGATCAGGTTCGCTACCTTGGTGGGCTCCTCGCAGGGAGCGAGGTGGGCGACGCGCGGCAGCACCTCGAGTCGGGCGCCGACGATGCGTTCGGCCAGATCGTCGGAATGGGGGGCCCGCGGCAGCGCCTTGTCCTCGGCGCCGACGATCACCAGGGTGGGGACGGTGATCCGGTGCAGGGCATCGACCACGTCGGTGCGGTCGCCCAGAACCGACCGCGCGGCACGGGCCAGCCCCGCGCTGTCGAGGCTGTTGGCCGTTGCGGCGAGTTTGGGGGCGAACCCGGTGTCGTGACGGCGGGAGTGGTCGCTGAGCATCCCGGCCACGACCAGCCGGCCCAGGCCACCCGGAACACCGACCCGGATGAGCAGGGAGAGCATGCGGACCCTGAGGCGTTCGCGCAGGCCCACCCCTCGGGCGCTGGTGTTGGAAAGGACCAGAGCGGTCACACGGCGCGGCGCGGCGAGCGCGACCCGCAGCGCCACGAAGCCGCCCCACGACAGCCCGAAGAAGACCGCCCGGTCGACGGCCGCGTCGTCGAGCACCCGAAGCGCGGCCTCACCGCACTCCTCCATGGTGAACCGCCGCGCGGCCGGCGCGCTGCCGCCGGTACCCGGGGGGTCGACCAGCAACGTCCGCCACCCCAGAGCGTGCAGGCCGTCGAGCTGTGCGCCCCAGCTGGTGTCGCCGTCGCTGAACAGGCTCGGCCACAGCAGTGCCACGGGGCCGACGGCGGGGCCGACGTCCTGCACGTGGAGCGGGCCCAGGGTGGTGGGCACGGTGAGCGTGTGCGGTGTTCTCACAGGTGCTGTTTCCACCAGTCGAGGGCGGCCCGGCTGCCGGGCTCGTAGCCGTCGAAGTAGATGCCGTAGTGGTCGATGCCGGGGATGACCTGGTAGTCGACGACGCCGCCGGGAGTGTTCTTGATGATTTCCGCCGCGCGGGCCCCGTTGTCGGCGATGGGGTACATCTCCTCGTCGCCGGCGTCGATGATCAGGGCGGGGATCCGCAGCCGGTCGGCCTGCGCGAGAGGGTTGAAGTGCGCCAGCTTCGCCAGGTGCGGGGTTCCCTCCATGTTCGGCCACGGATCGACGCCCTGGGGAATCGGGTCCGTGTCGCCGCGGGCGGTGTCGATCGCGCGCGTGCGGGCGAGCTGTGCGACGGGGCCGCTCAGGGGAGCGATGGCGGCCACCTGCACGGCCAGCGCCTTCACCCGGGGGTCGTTGGCGGCCTGGTGCACGGCGATGCCTCCGCCGAGGCTGGTGCCCCACAGTCCGATGCGGGCGGGATCGACGCCCGGCTCGCCTTCGACGTAGTCCAGGGCCGCGCGCAGGTTCGCCGCCCAGGCGAACGGATCCACCAGGTCGCGGATGAACCGCACGTGGGCGCGCGCCTCGTTGCCGTCGTCGAGGTCGGGGGCGTCGTCGATCAGTTGCAGCGGGGATCCCGAGTCGAACCAGCTGCCCTGAGTGAAGGTCAGGGTGATCATGCCGGCAGAGGTGAACAGTGCCGCGTAGCGTTCCGCGGTGAGTTTGCTGCCACCCCAGCCGTGACACAGCACGACGGCGGGGACGGCGGCGTCGGGGGCGAGGTCCGTCGGCCGGTACACATCCGCGTCGAGCGCGATGCCGTCGCTCCACACCGTGACCTTCTGCCGGCCGACGCCCTCGGGCATGACCAGCGGCGGATAGACCTTCTCAGCCACGGTTCGCCTCTTCCAGGACCGGTCCGACGGGCCAGATGTCGGCGAGCCTGTCCTTGTCCGTGGCCGCCGAGTGGACGCCGACCACACGCCAGCCCTTGTCGGACTTGGCCACGCTGAACTGCACCGCCCAACGCTCGATCTCGCTCTCGTCGGCACGGCGCCGTGACCAGATCACCTCGATCGCGGCACCGACGGTGTTGTAGACGAACACCCGCCGGTCGGGCACCACGGTGTGGCTGTATCCCGCCTCCCGCAGAGGCGCCTGATTCATCTCCAGGAAGGCGAGCACGCTCGCGTCATCAAGGCACCAGAACGACTGGCCCAGGGCCGTGACGTGCAACGGGGTGCCCCAGTAGTCGAGGACGAACTCGGGCCCCTCGTCGGACGTGCCCGCGGCCACGGCGACCCACCGCGGCAGGTAGTCCTGGAAGAACCATTCCGTCACTTCGGCACGAGTGGCCGCGGTTGCGTTGTCAGACATGTTGGCGGATCCCTTTCGGAAAGGAAGGCCTTCAGCAGCCGGTCAGTTCGCGAATCAGAACGGGAAGACCCGACAAGCGCGCCGTTGAGCGCGGGCGAGGGCGCGTGCCCCGGCTCGGGTGGGCTTGCATGAGCTGCGCGGCGGGCCCGGAACGGGATCTTCGGCGTCAGCGACCTGCCTGCCGACTCGAGGTGGAAGGCCGTGTACGGGTGGCGAGGGCAGGCACACCGTGGACCGGCCTGGTGATCGACCGGGCAGACCGGCTCCTCGACGGCCGCCGGCCGGCGCGGAGACCAGCATGCGGCTCACGAGCACGTGCCGGACTGGTGCCGCGCACGGCACTGGCCATCCCGGGACGCGATCTACGGTGTGACTCCTTCGTCATGGCCAGGAACGGTAGCAGCGACTATAAGGAATGTATAGCGATTCCAGTCGTCATGGTTCATGCACCCAGGAATGCGGCCGACAGGGGAGGCCGTCAGCCACGCCAAGCAGGCCCTGAACCCGAACGAACGCCGCACGGCGGCAACCGGCACCACGACCTTGTGGCCGAGCTCATTTAGTAACGGCGAGATGCGGCACGCATCTTCGCGACCAACCGACCGCTCAGCCGCGGCCTGCGCCCGAGCTCGCAGGCTTCCTCGCCGCCGCCTCGGCCCGAGCCGTGACCACCCCCACCCCGCCCACGTTCATCGCCGGGATCACGCCGCCCGGCGACACTCCGTTCCCCGACCCACAGCCGTAAATCGAAGGAACCAAGGTCGGCCAGGTGACCCGAGCCGAGACGTGCGCGTGGGACGCGTCGGCGCGGCCCTCCCGGCGAAGGTGTGTCCCGCCCGAACGGACATCAGGAAGCTCGCCCTACACAACTCGACGTGGGCTATGCAGGATTCCGCGTCAGCCCTCCGACTTCATGCCCGCGAGGCGGAGGGCGAAGTCGCCGTACTGCCAGACGATGGTGTCCTCGGTGAGTTCGCCATCCTCGCGGTACCAAGCGGCGACCCCCATGCCGAGGTCGAGGACGGCATAGGAGACCAGCCGGGGGGAGGTGACCGTGAAGCACCCCTCCTTGACGCCCGCGTCGACGATCGCGCGGAAGCCGGCTTCGTACTCCGCACGCAGGGCGAGCACGCGGCTGCGATGCGGCTCGACCCGGCGCCAGCTGGAGCACCCCGCCGCGCCTTCGGCCGAGTTCGTGCAGGGCGTGCTGGATCGGCTCCGAGAGGTCCTCGGACGTGTCCCCCGTGATGCCGAGGTCCGCTGCCGCGACGAGTGTGCCCGGAGGCCGGATCGCACCGCGCCCCCTTCGGTGTCCGGCGAAGCGCCAGTCGCCGATCAGCGGGTGCCGCGAGGGGGCCGCGGCCCACGCGTCGATCTCTTTGCGGAGTTCCTCGGGGAGCTCCGGGGTGGTGTCGGACGTACTCATGTCAGCGACCCGCCTTGGTCTTGGGAAGGATGACGGGCCGGCAGGGCGGCGGCGCGCGTCACCGCTCCCGCTCCGTTCCCGACGGCTTGCGGCCGTCGAGGCGCTTCCAGCGCGCCCGGAGGACGTGGGCGGCCGACTTGGGGCGCCGGTCGCGGGTGAACACGCCCTTGCGGTTGCCGTCGACGCGGTGGATGCCGTTCGAGGTCTGGAAGTCGGCGAAGTTCCACACGTGTTCGCCGACGACGGCCTCGACGCCGTCGAAGGCTCGGTGGTTCGCCTCCAGGTAGGCGACCTGGTACTCCTCGGTCCACGGCGTGTCCCACACCGAGTGCACGCCCGGCATCGCGTCGGCGCCGTACTCGCTCATGATGATCGGCTTTCCGAACTTCTCTACCCAGCCCCGGAGTTCACCGGCCATGTGGCGCTCGGCAGCGGCCAGGTCGCCGGTCGCCACGTACCAGCCGTAGTAGCGGTTGAGGCACATCACGTCGAAGAGGTCGGCGATGCGGTCGTTCTTGTAGGTCGCGAACATCACGGCCGCGTAGCAGACCGGCCGGGTGGGGTCGAGCTTGCGGGTGAGCTCCACCAAAGGCTCGAAGTACTCCCGCGCGCCTTCCTCGTTGGAGGACGGTTCGTTGGCAAGGCACCACATCACGACGCTGGGGTGGTTCTTGTCACGGGCGACGAGTTCGCGGATCGCCTGGGCGTGGGCGGCGCGGGTGTCGTCGTTGAAGGTGTCGGCCGAGAAGGTCGGCTGATGCGTGCGGCCGACGAGCCCTCCGGCTACGGCGAGGTTGAGGCCGACGGCCGCCGTCTCGTCGATGACGACGATGCCATGCCGGTCGGCGAAGTCCAGCACCTCCTCCGCGTACGGGTAGTGCGAGGTGCGGAAGGAGTTGGCGCCCGTCCACTCCATGAGCTGGAAGTCGTGGACGAGGTAGGCGTCGTCGTGACCCTTGCCGCGTACCGGGGTGTCCTCGTGCCGGCCGAAGCCGGTGAAGTAGAACGGCTCGCCGTTGACGAGGAACTGGGTGCCGCGGACCTCGACGGTACGGACGCCGAATGCCTGGGTGTAGGTGTCCGTCACCTCGTGGTCCTGCACCGCCTCGGCGACGAGGTCGTAGAGGTGGGCCGCCCCGGGGCGCCACAGCGTCACCTCGTCGATCCGCAGACAGCCGCTCGCCCCCTCGGACGCGGCCACCTCGCGGCCCGTGGCGTCCAGAACGCGGACGCGCACCGTGGCCGGCGCGTTGGTGACGACGTCGTACTCGACCGTCCCGGTGGTGCCCTCGGCACCGGTCACGACCGTGATGTCCTCGATGTGGACGGCCGGGCGGCTGTACAGCCACACCGAGCGGGCGAGGCCGGCGTAGTTGTAGAAGTCGTGGAGATAGGTCTGCCTGCGGCGACCGTCCTGGGTCACGGTGATCGTGCCCGGGGGGATGGTGACGTTCGTCAGTTCGTTGCTGACGCCGACGGTGAGGCGGAACTCCTCTCCGGCGCGCACGTGTTCGGTGATGTCCGCTTCGAACGGCGTGTAGCCGCCATGGTGTTCGGCGACGAGGACGTCGTCGACGTACACCTCACCGTGGTGGGTGGCCGCATCCAGGCGCAGCACGACCCGTTCGTCGGTCCAGCCGCGCGGCACTCGCACCGTCCGCTGGTACCAGACCCGGCCCACGTGGTCGCGGATCGCGCTTTCGGTGAAGAGGTCGTTGTAGCTGGCGGGTACGGCTGCTTCGAGCCGGGTGTCGAGGACGGCGGTCCACGGCTGCTCGTCCGCCGCCCCGCCGGCGGCGAACCGCCACAGGCCGTCGAGGTTGACCAGCTCGCGGGTGGCGGTGGATCGGGGCTTCAGCATCGGCGTGTTCTCCGGTTGTCGAAGGGGCGGCGGTCAGCCGAGGTGGGGGCGCAGCACCTCGACCCAGGCGCGGTAGCCGGCGCCGGTGAGGTGCAGTTCGTCGAGGGTGAACTCGGGGCGCAGCGCACCGTCCGGACCCGCGAGCGCCGACCACAGATCGACGTAGGTCGCTCCGGCCCGGTCGGCGATGCGGGCGTAGTGCCTGTTCAGAGCCCGGACGTTGGTGGCGTAGACCTGTGCCCGGGGCATGACGCTGTTGAGGTAGAGCGGCGCCTGGGGGACGGTGGTACGGATCCGGGCGACGAGGCGCTCCATCCGGGCGGCGATGTCGTCGACCCCGGTGGGCTCGACGAGGTCCCTCAGGTCGTTCGCGCCGATCAGCAGGTTGATCTTCAGCGGTTGGTTGAGCGCGCTGTCGAGACGGGCCGCGACGTCGTCGACGGTGTCGCCGCCGACTCCCCTGTTGCGGGTCGGCAGCTCTGGGAACCACTCGTCCCACCGGCCCCCTTCGGTGATGCTGCTGCCGAGGAACACCACCCGGTGCGGCGGTGCCCCGAGCAGGTCGAACTGCGAAACGCGCATCCGCTGGTTCTGTCGCTGGATCTGCTGTCCGAACCGGCTCAGCACGGTCCACAGCACGGGCCGCAGGGCCTCCGCCTCCGCCCGCTCCAGGTCGCTCGCCTCGTCGTCGGCGGCGGACAGCCCGGCCACGCGCAGCAGGGTGTTCCTCAGGTCGTCGGTGTCACTGCCCAGGGGTGGCATGGGTGATCGTCTCCTCTGCGGAAGGGGGGTGAAGAGTCCGCTCGCCTCGCTCGCACGAACCGAGGTACGGGTCAGTCGCGGGGGTGTGACGCGCGGATGGTCAGGGATGCGGAGGCGCACCCCGGGGCGGCGACGGTGACGTCGATCTCGCCCGGTCCGGTGGGCCGTACGACGGGCGGGGGTGCGACGCGCGGATGGTCAGGGATGCGGAGGCGCACCCCGGGGCGGCGACGGTGACGTCGATCTCGCCCGGTCCGGTGGGCCGTACGACGGCCAGCGCCCGGCCGTCGTAGGTAGTGTGCGTGCGGCCGGTGAAGGACTCCTCCGTGACCGGACGGGCGCTGCCCAGGCCCTGGAGGACACCGGGGCCGGTGATCTCGACGGTGACGGGCCGGTCGTGGCGGTGGTGCGGGTTGCCGTCGGCGTCGGTGAGGGCGATGTCGACGAAGGCCAGGCCGGTGTCGTCGGCGCGGACGGCGGACCGGTCGGCCGTGACGGACAGCTGTACGGGACCGGAGGCGGAGACCAGGGTGGTTCGGCCCTGTTCGCGGCTGCCGGTGTAGGCGACGGCGACCAGTTCGCCGGGCCGGAAGACGGTGTCGAACTCGGCGCGGTAGCGGTGGTCCAAGCCCGCGGGCAGCCGTGCGAGGGCGAAGCCGTCGAGGAGGAGTTCGACCTCGTCGGCGTCGCTGTAGACGTCGACGCGGACCGGGGCGCCCTCCGCGCCGTCCCAGCTCCAGGAGGAGACCACGTCCGGCCAGGACCAGGGGCCGGCGACGATCTTCCGGCCATGATTCTCGGGCCGGTGCACTGCGATGTACGGCGTGGACCGCAGCCCGTAGACGATCTCTTGGTAGTAGGAGGGGGCGCGGCGGTGGCCGGTGATGTCGATGTCGCCGGTGCGGGCTGTCAGCCACGGGTACGATCCCGCGATGCCCTGGCCCTGCCCGACGTCCTCGTCGGCGTAGCCCACCCTGCCGATGCCCGCCTCGCCGAGGTAGTCCCAGCCTGCCCAGGTGAAGTCGCCGATCACCTGCGGGTTGTCGAGCACCAGCCGCCACAGCCGGTCGATGCGGGTGGGGTGGGTCTCGGAGCCGACGACGATGCGGTTCGGGAACAGCTTGCGGTCGTGTTCGTAGCGGGATTCGAGGTAGTTCAGGCCCGCCGCGTCGAGCACCGACAGGATCTGGGCGGTCTGCTCGGTGACCAGGTCGGAGGTGGCGAGTTCGTCGAGGACCTGGCCCATGGTCGCCATCATCGCGTTGACGCCCATGGTCTCGCCCGTCGCGCCCACCCTGCTGCGGGCGATGGCGAGGGCCTCGTCCATGACGCCGAAGGTGGCGTTGGTCGCGTTGGTGACGTACCGGGTGTCGTCCGGGGAGCGGAGCTTCTCGGCGATCCGGCGGCCCCAGACGGCGCCGTGCGGGGTGGCGGGCTCCGGGATCTCGTTGCCGATGGAGTACAGGACGACGCTGGGGTGGTTGAAGGCCTTGGCCACCATCGCCTCGACGTCGTGCTCCCACCACTGCGAGAAGGCCAGCGCGTGGTCGAAGTCAGACTTCACGGCGGTCCAGGCGTCGAAGAGCTCGTCGAGGACGAGCATGCCCAGCCGGTCGCAGGCGTCCAGCATGGCCCGGCTGACCGGGTTGTGGGCGCTGCGGATCGCGTTGAACCCGGCCTCCTTGAGGATCTCCACCCGGCGTTCCTCGGCGCGGGCGACGGCGGCGGCGCCGAGGACGCCGTTGTCGTGGTGGACGCAGGCGCCGCGCGGTTTGACGGTCCGCCCGTTGATCCGCAGGCCGTGTTCGGGGTCGAGCCGCAGGGTGCGGACGCCGAAGGTGACGCGCTCCTCGTCCAGGCCGGGCAGGACGACCGTGGCGGTGTACAGGGCGGGCGATTCCACGTCCCACAGCGCAGGATCGGCGACGTGGAGGCGCCGGCGTACGGTCGCCGGTTCGCCGGGCAGAACGGTGAGGACGGCCGTGTCGGTGGCGACCAGGGTCCCGGAACCGTCGTGGATCTCGGTACGGACGTCCACCGTGGCCGTGGCGAGGCCCTCGTTCACCACCACTGTGGCCACCTCGACGACCGCGTGCCCGGTGTCCACCTCCGGGGTGGTGACCCGCACCCCGTCCAGGGCGATGTGGACGAGCTCGCCCACGACGAGGTTGACGTCCCGGTGCAGCCCGGCGCCCGGGCACCAGCGGGAGTCCTGATGGGTGCGGCACTCCACCCGCACCTCGTTGTCGGCGCCGTACCGCAGGAAGTCGTCGGCCCGGACGGCGAACACCGAGTACCCCGAGGGGTACTGGCCGGCGAAGCTGCCGTTGAGGTAGACCAGCGACTCGTGGAGCGCATCGCTCGCCGAGACTGCTCGCCGACGTGATGCGTCAGCGCATGCCGGCCGCATCGAGCAGGGTGGTCACCGTGGGAGCGATCAGCCCTGTAGGCGTGTCGGCTTTGATTCCCGCGCGGGCGCTGGCGCCGTCGAAGACCAGGATCAACTGTCGGGCCAGCAGATCCGGGTCGCGCGCGCCTCCCCGTTCGGCCTCGGCACGGAAGAAACCTGTCAGGTCCTCCTTGACCTGGCGGGCCACCCGACTCGCAGGGTGGCCCTGGTCTTTGAGCTCGATCTGCACAACCAGGTACCGACAGCCCATGAAGTCGGGCGCAGCCGCATGTGATGCCAACTGGTCGAAGACGTGCAGGATCCGCTGGCGGGGTGAACGGTTGTCGTCCGCCGGAGGCAGGAGCGTCGCCACGTAGCCGGAGGCGCGTTCCTCCAGGCTTGCCGCCAGCAGTTCGTCCTTGCTCTCGAAAAGCTGGTACATGGAGCGCTTCGACACCCCGGCCGCCTTGCACAGCGCGTCGACGCCGATGCCGACACCGTCTCGGTAGGTGAGCATGGCCGCTGCCTCCAGCAGCCGCTCTCGGGGACTTGACTTCGCCTCGGTGGTCATATTGCGAGGTTAACTCGAATCCGGCCAACTGAAAACCGATCGGTTTACGGCGTTTGTCGGGGAGTGATCTTCGACGCCGCCCACGCTCGTGGTGCATCCCCAGCGAGGCCGACCGTGGCCGCCATGACCAGCACACCCGCGAGCCTCGGAAATTCAGACCACACTGCGGGTGCCCGGCACCAGCGACGGCCAGTTCACTGAGGACGGATCGCGCCCGTGGAAGTACGCGCGATCCCGGAGAAGCCCTGCCTTCCTTCGCTGACTTGCACTTCGAGAACACCAGTCAACGCAGGTAGCAGGGCATTTCTCACTGTCCGCTCGTTGTGATCCACCGCGCATCCGCGGTGGATTCAGACTCAGTGGGCGATCACCGGCTCGCCCTCCGACGGCGCCAGAGCCGCGTTCGGTATCAGGAACGCTGCGAGCACAGCACCGACCACGAAGAATCCGGCACCCCACGCCAGGGTGGCCGTGTAGCCCTCGACTCCGGCCTGCGCCACGGTCAGCGCGCCGGGCTTGTGCGAGGACAGATAGTCGGTCGCGGCCGTTGAGGCAACGGTGGTCAGCAGCGCCGTGCTGATCGAGCCACCCACCTGTTGGCCGGTGTTGATCAGCGCCGAGGCGACGCCCGAATCCTCGTGATGAATGCCAGCGGTCGCGCCCTGGAACGCGGTGGTCATCACTCCACCGAGGCCGAGCCCCAGCAGGATCATGCCGGGCATGATGTGGGCGACGTAGGTGCTGTCCAGCTTGAGCTGAGTCAGCAGGGCCATACCGGATGCGGCGACCAGGAAGCCGGCGCTGATCACGATCTTCGGGCCGACCCTGGGGAGCAGCAGCGAAGGCGCCGTGGTCGCCGCGGTGACGATTCCCCCGACCATCGGCAGGAACGCCAGACCGGTCTTGATCGGCGAGTAGCCGATGCCGGCCTCCAGGTAGTAGGTCAGGAACAGGAAGATCGAGAACATTCCCATGCCTATGACGAACACGGCCAGGAACGAACCACCGCGGGTCCGGTCCAGCACGAGTCGCAGCGGCAGCAGGGGATGCGCGACCCGGGACTCCAGCCATACGAACACCGCGAGCAGCACCGCGCCGGCGATCATGGAGCCGAGGGTGACCGGGTTGGTCCAACTGGTGGATTCGACGTGCGCGAACCCGTAGACGACGGCGAACAGCGCAGCGCTCACCACGATCGTGCCCGGAATATCGAGTCTGGGCCGCTCGATGACCGTCTGCCTGGCCATCAGCAGCACCGCACCGACCAGCGCGAAGGCCGCGAAGACGACGTTCACGTACATCACCCAGCGCCACGACATCCATTCCGTGAGCATGCCGCCGAGCAGCAGCCCGACCGCGCCGCCCGCACCGGACAACGCACTGAAGACGCCGAACGCCTTCGCCCTCTCGGCCGGTTCGGTGAACGTCACGCTGACCAGTGAGAGTGCCGCGGGCGCGAGCAGCGCGGCAGAGAGCCCCTGGGCCACGCGAGCCGCGACGAGGACGTCGAAGCTGCCCGCCGCACCGCCGACGACGGACGCGCCCGCGAAACCGATCAGGCCGAGCAGGAAGGTGTTGCGCCGGCCGAACAGGTCACCGAGCCGGCCACCGAGCAGCAGCAGGCTGCCGAACGCCAGAGCGTAGCCCGTGATGACCCACTGCCGGCTGCCGTCGCTGAAACCGAGGTCATGTTGCGCCGCGGGCAGCGCGATGTTCACGACGGTCGCGTCGAGCGTGACCATGAGCTGCGCCGTGCCCAGCACGACAAGCACCCACCAGCGCACGGCATGCGAGCCGCGCCGGCCCGAGTCTGTTTTCCCGGAGGCGGGCGCCCCACGGTCGAAGGTGGCAGTCATATTTTCCCTTTATCGCTGGTCATAAGCCGAACACCGGCCGGAAACCGATCTGTTTCCCCCTAGAAAAACAGATCGGTTTCCACGGTGCAAGTGAACGGGTTGACCTCTGGCCCGTGAGCGACCCGACAACGCCGACGCCCTCGCCGGCCGCCGGCGCCGCCTCAACGCGCGACCGGGTGCTCGACGTCGCCGCGCAGCTGTACTGTCAACAGGTCATCCATATCGGCGTAGACACGTCGTGCCGCGCCGCCGGGGTGTCAACGCGTTCGGCTTACCAGCTGTTCGGCAGCGACGATCAACTGATGGCCGCCGGCCTGCGGGAACGTACGGCGTTCGGCTCCGAGGCCCTTCTGCTGCCGGGCGATGACGACCGACCGCCGCGAGCGCGGATTCTGCATGTCTTCGAACGGTTGGAAGCTCTCGAACGAAGTGACGACTTCCATGGCCGTCCGTTCATAGCTGCGACGGTCCAAGCCTCGCCGCACGAGCATCCGGTGGGTCTGGTTGCCCGATGGCAGCAGGGCAGACTGACCGCGTTCTTCCAACGGGACGCCGAACGTGGCGGCGCAGCCGACCCCACCCAGCCGACCAAACCACTGACCTTCGTGTACGACGGAGCCGACGCCCCGCCTGTCGAAAAGGTACGGCGCGTCGACAGTCTCGCTGTCGCGACCGCCGGCACATCCCTCACCACCTGCTCGGCTTCGATCCAACGGGTCAATCCTGATGCCCTGGATGCAGGAGCAGTACGACCAAGCCGGTCCCCGTCACCCCCGGGCTGACTGCTGCGAGCGGGGTGCCGGTGGCCCCCGGGCACCCCGCCGGGGACTCACGCTGCCAGCCGCCCCGGGACTCACTCCCCGGGCTGCTCCCCCCGCCCGCAGGCACGGCGGTCATGGCGACGATGGTTCGCGTCCTCCTGGGCCAGGCGCCGCAGAAGCCTGACGACCGGCTCGAACAGCACGGTGAGGACAACTGCCCGCTCAGCTAGGGCGATACGGTCCTCGGTCCCTTCGAACTGCGCGAAGTCCAGGTCCGCGGTGGCGGTGGCAAGCCGCGCGTAGGGGATGAGGTCGTCCGCCGTGTAGTCCGTACCGAGGCGGCTCAGCGCCGCGAGACTCTCGGCGAGTGCCGGACGGTGCGGTGAGGCGTCGGAGATCTGCCAGCCGATGTTCTCGATCAGGGCGTCGACCCTCGCGGCGGCTCCACAGGACACCTCTTCGTCGGCAACGCCCGCCAGTTCCCCGTCCTTCCTCTCGTTCGTCTCCGCGGAAGGGACGGGCAGGGCGTGATGAACGACGCCCAGGGTCTCGAACGCGTCCAGCGGACGGTCGACCGCTTCGAGCACCTCGCGGGTGCGTGCGACGGACAGCCCACCGAGCTGGATGAGAGAACGGATCAGACGGAGCCGCTGGATGTGCTCCTCGTCGTACTCGACCGTGGTGGGGTTCAGCGCGCGCCCCTCGGGGAGCAGCCCCTCCCGTCGGTAGTACTTGATGGTCGCCACCGGCACCCCGGACCGCCGGCTGAGCTCTGAAATCCTCATGCGCTCCCTCACGCTCAACTGTCCCTACCAGTATCGCGTTACCAGGGGTTGCCCCACAGAGCCCGATAGTGCCACTATCAGGCACTCGATAGTGGAGCTATCGAGCTCCTCCCGGTGTGCCCTCTTCCGCACCCGGGCCTCTCACCTCGCACGCCTCGACAACGGAGGACCACGCATGTCCCAGCGCATCGGCAAGACCCACTGGAAGCGTTTCGCCATCGGTGCGGTGCCGACGGTGGCCGCCACGGCGGCGGTCGCCGTCTCGATGGCCCAGGGCGCGCTGGCCGCTTCGTTCAGCATCTCCGGTTCCGACTTCAAGGTCTCGGCCGGCTCCCTGAGCGGCAGCGGATTCGCCAACTACGCCACGGTGGACGTCGCCAAGAACGGCAAGCACATACCCGTCACCGTCTCGGCCCTCGAGAACGCGAAGATCACCGACATGTGCCAGTCCGTGCCGGTGGACATTCCCGTACTCGGGACCTACACGATGACGCTCAAGGCCGGCGGGTCGGGTACGGCGGTCAAGGCCAAGGACCTCTACATCGACATGACCGACCTCCAGGCCAAGTCCGGCACCTTCCACAACGTCGACATCGGCGTCGCCACCGGCTCCATCACGAAGGGCCAGGTAAACCCCAAGGACCACGTCGACCCCGACGGCTACGCCCAGCAGGCGGACTCGATCGAGATCGTCGACGCCCACCAGAAGGTCTGGGCCACCTCTGCCGGGACGTTCGAACTGGCAGGCCTGCACATGAACATCGCGGCCGGCCGCCACGACTGCTTCTGACCCTCGCTCCCACCCCTCCCCCACCCGTTCACGATCCGGGAGCTTCCCCATGACGAGTGCCGGCGCACCCGCGCACCCCCACAGTGACAGCGGCTTCGCCAGCGCCCGCCGGGCCTTCCGGGCCTGGCGGCGCACCCGCCCCTTCTGGGCGGGCCTCCTGGTGCTCCTCGCCGCCGCACCGATCATCTACTTCCCATACTTCAACCTCTCCCTCGGCGCCCTGTCCGTGGCGATGTCCACCACCGCGGGCGCCGGCTCCCTGGTCATCGGACTGACGCTGATCGTCCTCGGCGGGCTCCTGTGGTTCCAGCCGATCATCAGGTTCTTCGCCGGATGCGTCGCCGTCTTCCTCGGTGTGCTGTCGCTTCCCATCTCCAACTTCGGCGGCTTCCTCGTCGGCACCCTGTTGGCGGCCACGGGTGGACTCCTGGCTCTGGCGTGGGGCCCGGCGGACGCGGACACACCCGGCGGCGCCGTCGGCTCGGAGGGAGAGCCGGGGAATGCCTGAACCGTCATCCGACATCCACGGCGAGGCCGTAGAAACCCGCCCGGTCCGACCGCCGAAGGGCCGACACGCCGTTCCTCGCGCATCCGCACCGACCCGCCTTCGCCTGCCGCTCGGGAAGGCACTCGCACTCACCGCGCTGCCGACCGCTCTCGTCCTGGGAAGTCAGCGTCCGCCCGCCGTCGACACGATTGCCACCGCGGCGCGTTCCGTTCCCGAAGAGGCGGCCGACGACGGGGTCGACTGCGCCCGTTCCGACGACCCGTCGACTCCTGCCGCGGCGCCGACGCAGTCCGCCGCTCGCAGCACGCCCAGTGCCCCTACGAGCGACGAGTCCGTCAAACCGTCGGAGCACATGACCGACGAGGACACGAGCCTCACCCCGGCTCCGACCGCATCGCCAAGCGCGCACTCCGCCACTCCGAGCGCGACCTCCGCCCCCACCGGCCTTGCGGACCTCCTCGACCCCCTCTTCCACGGCGACACCGATCAGCAGAGTCCCGTACCCGCCGCGAGTCCCGCGCCGACCCCGGCCGCTCCGGCGCCAACAGCCACAGAACCCTCGGACCTGCCACCGGCCACTCCCCACGCATCCCCCTCCCCCGGCCAACAGACCATCACCCCCTCACCCCGCCCGCAGTCCACGGGGTCACCCCGGGGAACCGACCGCACCTGTGACATCAGCGATCTCGCAGCCCCCGAGGACACGAGCGCCGGTCGATTCGCCGCCGAGTCCTGGAACATGAAGGGCAGCCGCCTCGAACTGCGGGACGTCGTCTTCGGCGGTGTCGTGACCGTCGACACCGCCGCCGGCCCCAAGCGGGTGCTCAAGTTCTCCGCGGCCGGTGTCACGATCCGCGACCTGAAAATGGCCGTACCCGTCGGCCCCCAGATCCAGCACATCGACGGAGCGCCCGGCTCGACGTCCACGCTGCGAGGCGACCGCATCACCATGTACGTCGAGAGCCTGACGGGCACCCTCTCCGGCGCCGAAGGGATTCCCCTGCCTCCCGTCCTCCGCCTCCACCTCACCCCAGACACCGTTCCGGAGTGGCTCTTCGACACGGTCGGGAAACTCGGCCTCAAGCTCCAACTCAGCCTCAACGACGCCGACATCGACCAGGCCGGACAGACGGGTGGAGAGCTCACCATCCCGGGGATCCACGGATACGGAACGACACCCTGAAGCCGACCTAATCCGACTGGTTCCTTCGATGAGCTTGCGCCCGGAAACCGATCGGTTTACCGTGATGGAAACCGATCGGTTTCCAATTCTTGTGGAGGCAGTCATGACCGCTTTGAAGGGCGCAAACGTCTTCGTCACCGGTGGCAGCCGGGGCATCGGCAAGGCGCTGGTGGAAGAGCTGTACGCGCGCGGTGCCGCCAAGGTCTATGCCACGGCCCGCGACCCGCGCACCGTGACGCACCCCGACGCGGTCCCGGTGGCGCTGGAGGTCACCGACCCGGCCTCCGTCGCGGCGGCCGTGGCGCAGGCGCAGGATGTCACCGTGCTGATCAACAACGCGGGTGCGGCGGTCGGCGCGTCCTTCCTCGACTCCCCGGTCGACGACGTACGCAGGGAGTTCGAGACCAACTTCTACGGCCCGCTGCTGCTCACCCGGGCCTTCGCGCCGGTCATCGAGAGCAACGGCGGCGGCCACATCCTCAACGTGCACTCCGTACTCTCCTGGCTGGCGCTCGGCGGCTCCTACAGCGCGTCCAAGGCCGCCCTGTGGTCGCAGACCAACTCACTGCGCCTGGAACTCCAGCCCCGCGGCATCGTCGTCACCGGACTGCACGTCGGATACGTCGACACGGACCTGGCGGCGGACGTCGACGCACCCAAGTCCAACCCTCGTGACGTCGCCGCCCTCGCCCTCGACGGGGTCGAGACGGGCGCGTACGAGGTGCTCGCCGACGACATCACCCGCCAGGTCAAGGCGGGCCTCGCCGGCGACCTGGCCGGCCTGTACCCCCAGCTGGCCAAGTAGAACAGCGAGACACAGAGAGATGCCCAGTCAGGATTCACGTCCCACGATTCACATCGCGGGGACCACCAGTCACACCATCGCCCCGCGCGCAGGACGCCACAGCCGCGAGGGAACGCTGCGCTATCTCAAGGCGGGCAGCGGTGCGCCTCTGGTCCTGCTGCACACCGTGCGCACCCAGGCCGAGCACTTCCGGCTCCTCATCCCGTTGATCGCGGACCGGTACACCGTGTACGCCCTCGATCTGCCGGGGATGGGCTACTCCGAGATCGTGCCCGGCGCGTCGTACGACGAGCCGGCCATGCGCACGGGCGTCGAGCGGCTCCTCAGCGAACTCGACCTCCACGACGTGACGTTGGTCGGGGAGTCCATGGGGGCAGTGCTCGCCCTGACCGCCGCGGCCGATCTCCCGGAGCGGGTACGGCGCGTCGTCGCGGTCAACACCTACGACTTCCACGGCGGGGTCGCCCGCTCCAGCCTCCTCGCCCGCGTGGTGGTCGGCGGTGTCCTCATGCCTGGGGTGGGCCCGGTGATCGCTGGGGTGGAGCCCAAGCCCGCGCTCAGCAAGATCCTCCAGGGCGGCCTGGGCGACAAGAGCGCACTGCGCGAGGACTACGTGGACGAGCTGCTCCAGGTGGGCCGGCGCCCCGGCTACCCGACGGTCGCCCGGGGCGTGTACCAGGCCCTGCCCAGCCTCATCGCCGCCCGCTCGCGCTACCCCGAGGTCAAGGCCCCCGTACACCTCGTCTACGGAGAGAAGGACTGGTCCCGCCCCTCCGACCGGGAGGCCAACAAGAAGCTGCTCCCCGCCGCCGACTTCACACAGGTGCCGAAGGCCGGCCACTTCATCGCCCTGGAACGGCCCGACGTGCTGGCCGACCTGCTGAACGCGGTGGCGTAAGCGTCCCGAGACCGCCGTGGTCACCCCTGATCAGGGGTGTCGCGTGGGTGGAGACACGATCAACCATGTCTCGCGAAGGCGTCGTGGCATGCAAAGGAGCAGCACATGACGGAGATCCAGATCGAGTTCGACGTGCCCGCGGAGATGTGTGACGGCACGGTGCTGCGCGCGGATGTCTACCGGCCCGGCGGCAGCGGACCGTGGCCGGTCCTGCTGAGCAGGCTGCCGTACGGGAAGCAGATGACCCTGGCGGTCGCAGTCCTCGATCCCCTGGCGGCGGCTCGGCGTGGCTTCATGGTGGTGCTCCAGGACACCCGCGGCCGGTTCGCCTCCGAGGGTGAGTGGGAGCCGTGGACGCACGAGGAGAGCGACGGGTACGACACCGTACGGTGGGCTGCCGCCCTTCCCGGTGCGAACGGCTCCGTCGGCATGATCGGCGCCAGCTATTTCGGCAACACGCAGTGGATGGCGGCGCTGTCCAAGCGAGACGGGCGGCGCCTTCTTCGCCACAGCAGCGAGCCCCCGATCGCCATCAGAGCGACCAGGGCGAGGGCAGGGCCGCCCAGCGTGAGGACACGCTGGAGAGAGGTCGCGGCGGCGTATCCGACACCCGCTTCCGCCGTGGCCCACACACAAGCGGCAACAACGCTGTACGGAGCGATGCGCCGGTACGGCAGGCGGGTGGCGCCAGCCGAGTGCGGGGCGAGGGTGCGCACCACCGGCAGGAAGCGGGCCACGCAGACCGCTCGGCCGCCGTGGCGCGTCATCAACGACTCGGCCCGGCCCCACGCGGCATCCGGAACGCGACGGCCCATGTGGCCGCCGCGCAGCCGGTCACCGAGATACCTGCCGGTGCGGTGGGCGAGGAAGTCACCCGCCACCACGGCGCCGGCCGCGGCTGCGATGACGAGAAGAAGGTTGACCTGGCCGGTGCGGGCCAACGCGCCGGCGGTCAGGAGCAGGGTCAGCGTCGGGACGAAAGCGCCGATCAGAAGGACCGACTCAGCCAGGACCGCAGCGGCCACCACCGTGTACGCCGCGGCCGGCGAGAGGTGGCCGAGGATGTCGGAGAGCGCGTTCACCGACTCGCCCCGTCCGACCGCAGCTCAAGTTGATCCGCGGAGACAAGGGGTCGTTGCAGATGCCAGACGTAGGCGGGGGGAAGGTTGGCCCATACCGTCCAGCGGCCCGTGGCGTAGGTGCGCTGGTAGGTGGCCATGATCTCGTCCACTGCGGCGTGGCGGCGGGCTTCGGCTCGCGATGCCGTCAGGGCGCGGGCCTTGCGGGTGCCCAGGTAGGCGAAGTAGGTCAGCGTGCCGCCGGGGTGGAGTAGCTCCATGTAGCGGGCCATGATGCACTCGACCTGCACAGGCGTGAAGTTGGTCAGCGGCAGCCCCGAGACGATGACGTCGTACCGCTGGTCGGTGTCGAGCTCCTCGACATAGGTCTGATGCACGGTCACCTGCGCCGGCCTGGCAGCCAGATGGGGATGCGTGGTGACGAGGTGGCGCAGCCGTGCGGCGAAACGCGGGTTGGCCTCGACGACGTCCAGACGGCTGCCGCGGGGCAGTTCTGGTATCAGGGTGCGGGTGACCGCTCCGGTCCCGGCGCCGGCTTCCAGCACTGCCAGCGGGCGGGGCGCCTGCGCCCGTACGGGCTCGGTGTCCTGGCCACCAAGAGCGACACGCTGCCCGCACCGATCGCCGAACGACTCGGTCTGCTGCGCACGACGTCCGTCGAAGCCCTCACCGATCTGCGCGATGTTCTCGGTGTGCTGCACGATTCCGACGCCGCGCAGACGAGTGCCGCACTCACGCCGGTCATGCGAGACGTGCGGGAACTGGCCGACGAGGCCCGCGCCGCCGGTCAGCACATCGGACTGATCGCCGAAGGGCGTCCCGAGGAGGCTCCCACCACCCACCGACTGGCCGTCTACCGCATCGTCCAGGAGGCACTGACCAATGCCCGCAAGCACGCCGCCGGCGCTCCGGTGACCGTACGCATCCACTACCGCCCACCCGCCACACTCGTCGAGGTCACCAACCCCCCTGGCACACCCCGCACGGACACCGTCGGCAGCGGCTACGGACTCGTCGGCCTGCGCGAACGCGTCACCGCCCTCGGCGGGCACCTGAACTCCGGACCGGCCGGCGCGGGCGCCTGGCGGCTGGCGGCACGCATCCCCCACCCTGCCGACATCGAACAGAACGGCACCCGCACATGATCCGCGCCATGATCGTCGATGACGACGCCCTGGTCCGCCTCGGCCTGGCCGACCTCCTCGACGACGACCCCGGCATCGAGGTCGTCGCCCAGGCCCCCGATGGCCTGAAGGCCATCGAGCAGGCCACCGCCCACCGCATCGACGTCGCCCTCGTCGACGTCCGCATGCCCCGCATGGACGGCATCGCCGCCACCACCCGGCTGCGAGCCCTGCCCCACCCCCCGAAGGTAATCATCCTCACCACCTTCGACCTCGACGAATACGTCTACAACGCCCTCGCCGCCGGAGCCGACGGGTTCCTCCTCAAGGACACCGACCCCGCCGAAATACTGCGCGCGGTCCACCTCGTGGCCGCCGGCTCGGCCATGCTCCACCCCGCTGCGGCCCGTCGCCTCATCGACCGCTACCACGCCGCCAACCAGCCCGAAGCAACCGCGGCCAGAGCCCGGCTGGACCAGCTCACCCCCCCGCGAACGCGACGTGCTCACTCTGCTCGCTCAAGGCGACACCAACGCTGACATCGCCACCCGCCTCGCCATGCGCGAGAGCACCGTCAAGGCCCACGTCAGCCGCATCCTGACCTCCCTGGAAGTCACCAACCGAGTCCAGGCCGCCCTCCTGGCCCGCGACGCGGGATTCACAGCCTGACGAGCGCAGACGGGAAACACGGAAGGCAAGGTTCGACATCTCGAAGCGATGTCGCGGCTGTCGGTATCCGCCGCTGCGTCTCGCCCTCCTTGCTGCTCCGTGGGCGGGGCCTGGAGGGCCAACGGTCAGGCCGCGGTGCTCAGGACGTGTCACACCGCCTGTGGTGCGAGCCAGCGGCCGCCCCGGGCAGCCGCCGTGACACCGTCGAGCCCACCCGGCATTCAGCCGCGGAACAGTGCCGCTCCGTTCCCACGCGCCCGCACCTGCCGAGCAAGCCCACGCAGGTGAGCGTCCACCCGCCGTCTGAAGAGGACTTGGACGCCGGCCGTCAGCCGCCCAGCCGCTGAACGATCGTCCCCGGCCCGCCAAGGGCTCCCTCGTCACCAAGGAACCTTAAGGACGCACCGTGCCCCTCACCACCGTCACCGAGCACGAACTCGACGACACTCTCACTGCCTCGCCGGTTCCGGTAGTGCTGCACGTCTACGCCGACTGGTGCGGGCCCTGCAAGGACCTCAAGCCGATCGTGGAAGAAGTCTCCGCTGAACTCGGCGACAGGTTGCGCGTACTGGAACTCGACTACAACCAGGCCGAGCAGGCCCGTAGGAAGTACGCCCTCGACGCCGTCGCGACGCTTCTTGTGACCGTTGGCGGTGTGCCGGTTGCGAGGATCCTCGGCGCCATGGAGAAGGACGAACTGCTCGCCCAGCTCCGCCCGCTGCTCAGTGTGCGCTCAGTAGGTGAGGGCACACCGGCGAGTCCTCGGGGACCTGAGGTCGCCGACACGAAGCCGGTGCTCAGATGAGCCTCGCCTGGCAGCAGCCACCGATCGGCACAGACAGCGGCATGAACCTCGGAATCCCGTACCCCCGGGACCGATCGAACGCGGCTCGAGCTAGGTGCATCGAAGTGATGCGCCGTCACCTCTGAGAAATGACGGTGATCTTGGTGCCAACCATCCCTCTTTTGTGCCAACTATAAATCCTCGTCACAACCGGACTAACGCCGGACCCGCGGCATCCCCAGTCCGATCCACGAGATGATCTCGCGCTGGATCTCGTTGTTCCCGCCGCCGAAGGTGAAGATCACCGCCGAGCGGTAGCCGCGTTCCAGCTCGCCGTGCAGGACGGCGCCCGTCGAACCCTCCTTGAGGACGCCGGGCGCGGCGACGATCTCCATGAGCCAGGCGTACGCGTCCCGGCGGGCTTCGGAGCCGTACACCTTGACCGCGGAGGCGTCCTGCGGGGTGAGGGTGCCCTCCTGGACGGCGTTCACCATCTGCCAGTTCAGGAGCTTCATCGCGTCGAGTCCGGTGTGGGTCCGGGCGAGGCGTCGGCGCACCCAGGGGAGGTCGGCGACGCGGCGGCCGTCGGCGAGCTTGGTGTCCATGGCCCAGCGCTGGACGTCGTGCAGGGCGCGGATCGCCATGGTGCCGTGCGCGGCGAGGGTGACGCGCTCGTGATTGAGCTGGTTGGTGATCAGCCGCCAGCCCTTGTTCTCCTCGCCGACCCGGCGCGAGACGGGGACGCGGATGTTCTCGTAGTAGCTGGCGGTCGTGTCGTGCGAGGCGAGGGTGTCGATGAGGGTGCAGGAGTAGCCGGGGTCGGAGGTCGGTACGAGGAGCATGGTGATGCCCTTGTGGGGTGGGGCGTCCGGGTCGGTGCGGACGGCGAGCCAGACCCAGTCGGCGGTGTCGCCGTTCGTGGTCCAGATCTTCTGCCCGTTGACGACGTAGGTGTCCCCGTCCCGTACGGCCTTGGTCTTGAGCGCCGCCAGGTCCGTCCCCGCGTCGGGCTCGCTGTAGCCGATCGCGAAGTCGATCTCGCCGGAGAGGATCCTGGGCAGGAAGTACTCCTTCTGCTCCGCGGTGCCGAACCGCATGATCGTCGGTCCGACCGTGTTCAGCGCCATCAGCGGCAGCGGTACACCTGCCTGGGCGGCCTCGTCGAAGAAGATGAACTGCTCCATCGGGGTCAGCCCGCGCCCGCCGTACTCCGTGGGCCAGCCCACCCCGAGCCAGCCGTCCGTACCGAGTCGCCGGATCGTCTCGCGGTAGAACCGTTTCTGGGCGGCCGGGTCGCCGTATCGGGCGTAGGCGTGGTCGGGCACCAACTCGGCGAAGTAGCCGCGCAGTTCGGTCCGCAGCCGCTGCTGCTCTGGCGTGTATTCGAGATGCACGGCGCCTCCTGGCTCCCCAAGGCCGGACCTGACGGCGCACACCGTAGAACGTGTTTCAGAAATTGTGAATGCCGATGACACCGGCGCCACCACTCAATGGGGCCGCGCTCGAACTCCGGGGCGGTGTTTCAGCCGCGGCTCAGTGTGGCGAGGAAGTCCGTGCAGGCCTGGGCGCACTCCCGGCAGGCCTTGGCGCTGTCCTGCCCGCCGGGGTGCTCGTCGAAGACGTCCGCGCACTCGCGGCAGACGGTTCGGCACCACTCGACCTGGACGCGGATGCCGGCCGTGTCCCGGCGGGCCTCCTCCGCCAGCACACGGCAGGTCGCGTCGCACACCTCCACACACAGAAGGCCTTTGCGCCGTACGAGTTCCTGCCCCCTCGGCCCGTCCGGATCCACCACGCTCGCCCGCAGCGCACAGGCACGGGCGGCCCCGGCGCAGGCCAGCGCACACTCGAAGCGGTCCTCCAGGAATCGGATGAGTTCTTGCTGGGATGTCATTGTCGTCACCGCGAGCGGGTAGCCGCGGAAAGGCCCGCCAAACCCCGCACCTCAGGGCCCGGCGGTCTCCTTCCGGGACAACCTCACCCGGTTCATGCACATGACTCCGGGTACTCGGGGACGCATGAGCGCCATGGATACGGAAGGAACAGTGCTCGCCGCTGCCCAGGGTCTGCTGGTCATCGGGCCGCTCGCCATGGGCGTCGTCCTGGTGGCTGTGCTGGTCGGTGTCGTGTGGTGGGGCCGCCGCAAGCGGCAACAGCAACCGCCCCCGCCTCGACCCGGGGAACAGCCCCGGATGCCGGACAGCGGCCCGGTCCACGAGGTCAGGGAGCACCGCGAACCCAACGAACCGCCCCCGAGCGAGCGCCGGTTGACACCCCACGAGTTGAAGCGAACGAACGGCTTTTAGTGCCTGTCCGGCGGACAGGACCTAGCCCCCCATCGCCTCCGCCGCCTCGCGTGAGATCCGCTCGAACTGGGCGCCCATCGCCTCGGAGAGCGCATGGGCCGCCGAGAGCGGGCGGACCATCACCATCAGGTCGTCGATCCTGCCGTCCTCGTCGAAGTGCAGGAAGTCGCAGCCGTTGAGCTCCTTGTCGCCCACCTTCGCGGTGAAGACGAGCGCGTGGTCGCGACCGTCGGCACCGGCGATCTCGCGTACGTAGCGGAAGTCGGTGAAGACACGGGAGACGCCGCGCAGGATGGCCGCGGTGATGGCCTTGCCCGGGTACGGCTTGAAGGCGACGGGGCTGGTGAACACCACGTCGTCGGCCAGCAGTTCCTCGATCGCGGCGTGGTCGCCCGCCTCTACGGCTTTCCGGAAGGGGTGCATCCGAGCCCCACCTCTCACAATCAACTAATTGATTAGGTTACGAACAGATTAGTTGGGGTGGTGTGCAGCGTCCAGGTATTGGCATTTCTATGTCTCTGACCGCACTCCCTATTGGTCACCTATGCCGGAGCCGCATACGGTCGAGGACATCCCCGCCCTGACGATCTGGGCCCAGAGCGTCGGGGCGTACGACAGGAACAACCGGCAATGCCCCCGCACCCTCGGAGAAACGCACCATGTCGAAGATTCTCTTCGTGATCACCGGCGTCGACCACTGGACGCTCGCCGACGGCACCCGCCACCCGAGCGGCTTCTGGGCCGAGGAGGCCGTCGCCCCGTACGAGGCGTTCGCGGCCGCGGGCCATGAGGTCGTCGTCGCCACGCCGGGCGGCGTCGTGCCGACCGTGGACAAGGGGAGTCTGGCTCCTGAGGTCAATGGCGGCCAGGAGGGCGCCGACCGCATCGCACACGCCCTCGCGTCGATGACCGCGCTCCAGCGGCCGATCAAGCTGGCGGAGGCCGACCTCGCCGACTACGCGGCCGTCTTCTACCCAGGCGGCCACGGGCCGATGGAGGACCTGGCGGTCGACGCGGACTCCGGCCGGCTGCTCACCCTCGCGCTGGAGTCGGGTAAGCCGCTCGGCGTGGTGTGCCACGGCCCGGCCGCGCTGCTCGCCGCGACAAAGGAGGACGGCACCAACGCCTTCGCGGGCTACCGGGTCTCCGGGTTCACCAACGCCGAGGAGACGCAGGCCGGTCTCGCCGACAAGGCGAAGTGGCTGCTCCAGGACCGGCTCGTCGAGGCGGGCGTCGACTTCCAGGAGGGCGAGCCGTGGGCCCCCAAGGTGGTCGTCGACCGCAACCTGGTCACCGGCCAGAACCCGGCGTCCTCCGGCCCCCTCGCCACCGAACTGCTGAAGCAGCTGCCCTGACCCTCGTGGGGCTCGGGAGTCCGCTGCCGAACTCCTCGACGAGAAGGCCCGGTTGCCCGGGAACCTCTGCCACGCGTTCGGCCGCCCCCGACGCACGACACCGGCCGACCCCGGCCATCGGCGCGGGCGGCCCGGCGCGGCGCCGACGGTGTGGGCGGTATTCAGCGCACCCAGCGGTTTCCGCGGGACGAGCCGGCTGCGCCGATGGTCCGTACGGCCGCGACGGCGTGCCGTGGCCCCGACCGGCTGCCCGTCCAGGGTGACATTGCCCGCGTCGGGCCGGTGCGGGGCGGCCGGCACGCGCAGCAGCGTGGTCCTGCCGGAACCGGACGGCCCCGAACAGCGCGCTCGCCTGCGCGGCGGCCGTGACCGGCCGGACAGGCCCTAACCCCGCGCAGGCGCCGTCGTGCCGCGGACCTCGAGGGCCGGGGCGGTGAGGACGACCTCGCCCGGGCGGGCGGGGTCGGCGATCCGGTCGAGCAGACACTGCGCGGCACGGCGGCCGACGTCATGGCCGGCGCTGTCCACGGTGGTGAGCCACAGGTGCCGCAGCCGTGAGAGGTAGGTGTTGTCGTAGCCGACGAGGGAGAGGTCACGCGGCACCTGGAGGCCGAGTTCCTCCGCGGCCGAGAGTGCGCCGACGCAGGCTATGTCGTTGAACGCGAAGACGGCGGTGGGCCGTTCGCGGGCGCTGAGCAGCCGTACCGTGGCACGGTAGCCGCCCTCCTCGGTCAGGTCGCCCTGCTCCACGACCGCCTCCGCGGCCAGTCCGCGCTCGTGCATGACCGCCTCGAAGCTGCGGCGGCGCAGCTCACCGACCATCCCCCGCCCCGCGATGTGCGCGATCCGGCGGTGGCCGAGGCCGATGAGATGCTCGGTGGCAAGGCGGGCGCCGCGCTCGTCGTCGTTGGCGACCACGTCGACACCGGGCAGCTCGGGCTCCCGGGCGCCCGCGACCACGGTGGGAATCTGCCCGGCCGCCGTCCGCAGCGCCTCGGCGGCCGGGAGGGTGCCGACGGCGATCAGACCGTCGACACGCAGGTCCACGAAGGTACGGGTGAGGTCCTCGCCCAGACGCCGGTTGAGATGGCCGTCGGCGAGCAGCATGTGCAGACCCGAGTCGTGCAGCCGGGAGTTCAGACCGTCCAGCAGCTCCACGAACCAGGGGTTGCGCATGTCGTTGAGGAGCACCCCGACCGTACGGGTGCGCCGCTCACTGAGACTGCGCGCCGCGGCGTTGGGCCGGTAGCCGAGCTCCTCGACGGCGGCCAGCACGGCCTGCCGCTTCTCGTCACGGACCTGGTCGGAGCCGCGCAGCACGAGGGAGACCAGCGACTTCGACACTCCGGCCCGCTCGGCGACGTCGCGAATCGTCGGTGCTCTCATGGTCTGCATGGCTCCATTCCTGGACCGTTCCATACGGCGGGTGAACTTGTCAAAGGGGTTGACACGCACCGCAACGGCCTTCAATGTGAGCCGGGAAATCGTTGGACCGGTCCAAAGAGGGGCAGTCATGGTGCGTTCGCTCGGCGTCGCCGTCGTGGGGTTCGGCTGGATGGGACGGGTGCACACCCAGGCGTACGCCCGCGTGCCCCACCACTTCCCCGGCCTGTCCCTGCGCCCCGAACTGGTCGCCGTCGCCGACGAGGTGCCGGGCCGGGCGGAGGAGGCCGCGGCCCAGTACGGCTTCGCCGCCGCCCACCGCGACTGGCGCGAGGTGGCCGCCGATCCCCGGGTCCAGGCGGTGAGCATCGCCGCGCCGAACTTCCTGCACCGCGAGATCGGCCTCGCCATGGCCGAGGCGGGCAAGCACATCTGGATCGAGAAGCCGGTGGGTCTGACGGCCGAGGACGCCCGTGCCGTGTCGGACGCGGTCACCAAGGCCGGGGTCCAGGGCACGGTCGGCTTCAACTACCGCAATGCCCCGGCCGTCGCCGCCGCCCGCGAACTGATCGCCTCCGGCGAGATCGGCACCGTCACCCATGTCCGCATCCGGTTGTTCAGCGACTACGCGGCCCACCCAGAGGGCGCTCTGACCTGGCGCTACGAGCGGGAGCGCGGCGGCAGCGGAGTCCTCGGCGACCTGGCCTCGCACGGCGTCGACCTGGCGCGCTTCCTGCTCGGCGAGATCGAGGCACTGACCGCCGACACCGCGATCTTCCTGCCTCGGCGGGCCCGCCCGACCGGCGCCACCGCCGGTCACACCCGCGCGACGGGCGGCGAACTGGGCCCCGTGGAGAACGAGGACTACGTCAGCTGTCTGCTGCGCTTCGCCTCCGGTGCGCGGGGCGTGCTGGAGGCCTGCCGGGTCTCGGTGGGCGAGCAGAACAACTACGGCTTCGAGGTGCACGGCACCAAGGGCGCGGTCTTCTGGGACTTCCGGCGCATGGGCGAACTGGGCGTCAGCAAGGGTACGGCGTACCAGGACCAGCCCGTGAGCACGGTGTACGTCGGCCCCGGGGACGGCGAGTACGCGGCCTTCCAGCCGGGCTCCGCGAACAGCATGGGCTACGACGATCTCAAGGTGATCGAGGCCCACCACTTCCTGCGGTCGATCGCCGACAACACCCCGTACGGCGCGACGCTGGCCGACGCGGTGCACAGCGCGGCCGCACTGGACGCGATGTCCCGCTCTGCCGAGCAGGGCGCGTGGGTGCCCCTGGCGCAGACACACGGCCCGCACGTCGTCACCGGACCCGTGGCACTGCACGACGCACGGCCCGGTGACGTGCTGGAGGTCGAAGTCCTGACCCTGCTC
>NZ_JBEYFS010000097.1:0-39885 GCF_040634475.1 Streptomyces sp. NPDC007095 | reverse complement strand
CGCGGAGCGGGATATGCAGCGCTGGCGCGCTGCATAGAGCGCGAATTGCGCAAGCGCAATTCGAATTCCGGCGCAAGCGCCGGAATGGAATTCCGCAAACGGAATTCCGAAAGGAAGTCAATTCGCGCAAGCGCGAATTGAAGGGCACCCGCGCAAGCGCGGTCGCCGGGGCTGGCAGCAAGGGGAGGTGCATCACATTCGCACCTGTGTAGGGCTTGGGAATCCCAGCCACCACCCCCGCAACGGAGGTGACGGACCGTCGGCCTGACGGAGTGCCGGCCCCACTGCAGTGACGGGCTCCGCTGCGCTCCACCCTGACCCCTTCTCAACTCCCAAGACCCGTACGGGTAGGCTCAACAACACCCCACCAGCATACAGGACAACCGGCCGCTACGGGGCGAGATTCGGTCGTGTATCACCCTGGGGGTGAAAGTTGGCGCAAGAATGATGCATCACAGTGATGCACTGTGTAGAGTCTGGGGACAGACACCACACCCCCGGGACGCAGCCACTGCGCCGGGATTCCCTTTCTGATTACGCGCCACATTCCGCGAAAAGGAGAACACGGGACATGGCCGTGAAACTGCGTGACCACCAGATCGAGGCCGTTGCCGCCATTGTGCGCGGTCTCGATATCCCGCCGGGCGGTATCCCTTTCAATGGCCTGCGCGGCCAGGTACACGCCGCGTGTGGCACCGGGAAGACGATTATTGCTGCCGCGTCGGCTAAGCGGATTGTTCCCAAGGGGCGCATTCTCGTTTTGGTGCCGACGCTGGATCTCCTGGCGCAGACCGTGAAGGCGTGGCACGAGGCCGGGCACAAGGGGCCGGCGGTTGCGGTGTGCTCGCTCCAGGACGACCCGGAGCTGTGGAGCATGAAGGTGCGCTCCACCACGAACCCCGTGCAGCTGGCGCTGTGGCACGGCGAGGGGCCCGTCACCATCTACGCGACCTATGCCAGCCTCGGTGTCCTGGCTGAGGCTTTCGAGGGCGTCTACGGCCAACAGTTGGCCCCGATGGACCTCGCGGTAGTCGATGAGGCCCACAGGACTTCCGGCTCGATGGGTAAGGCATGGGCGGACATCCACGCCCAGAGCGTCATCCCGGCGCACCGCCGCCTGTACCTGACGGCGACGCCGCGGATCTGGGAAGAGCGGCTCAGCCGGGAGGTTGCCGAGGGGGTGCGGGATCCGCTGCCGAGGGAGATGGCGGCGAGCATGGACGACGAGAAGGTCTTCGGGCCCGTCCTGTACAAGCTCAGCCTGGCGTCGGCCGTCTCGCGCGGTCTGCTGGCGCGGTACCAGATCATCGTGCTGGAGCTCCAGGACCCGGTCGTCACGCCGGAGCGCCTGATGGGCGAGGAGCGGCGCAGCGAGGAGGTGCGGGGGCAGCGGCTCGGGGCGCTCCAGGCCGCGCTTCTGCACACGATGCAGCAGCACAACCTCCAGACGTGCATCACCTTCCACCACCGGACGATAGAGGCTCAGGCTTACGCGGAGGGCCTGGAGCGCGTCGCGGCGACGCTGCATGCTGACCAGCCGGAACGGTATCCGGCGAAGGTCTGGGCGGACTGGCTGTGCGGGGAGCATGTCCCGGAGCGCCGGCGGGGCGTGCTGGGGGAGTTCGGCTCCACCGCCTGGCGTGCGGTGCTTTCGAACTGTCGTGTCCTGGGTGAGGGTGTCGATATCAGGGCGGTGGACAGTGTCGCCCTGTTGGACCCGAAGGGGGCGCCGCACGACATCGTGCAGGCCATCGGGCGTGCTTTGCGGCAGAAGCCGGGGCAAGGGAAGTTGGCTTCTCTGATCGTGCCGGTTTTTCTCCAGCCGGGAGAGAAGCCGGAAGACATGTTCACTTCGGGTTCGTATCGGCCTTTGGTGAAGGTGCTCGAAGGTCTTCGGGCTCATGATGAAGAGGCCGTGGAATTGCTCGCGATTCCGCAGGAGCCGCAGAAGGACGTGGCGCAGCCGTCGGTGAGCATCGGTTCGGCACCTGAGGAAGGCGAGGAAGAATCCCGTCTGTTGCTCCGTTTCGCGGCGCCGCGTGATCCGGTGATGGTCGCGGACTGGGTCAGCTTCAACGTGATCGACACGGAGAAGCAAGATTGGGCGCGTGGCTGGGCGGCGCTGAAGAAGTTCACTGAGCGTGAGCAGAACGCCCGATGCCCCTACGGACACCGGGAGGGCGCGTTTCCGCTTGGGGCATGGGTGGCGGAACAGCGAAGGGCGTACGGGGCGGGGCAGATGACCGGCCAGCGCGCGCGGCGGCTGGAGAAGCTCGGCATGGTGTGGAGCGTCGCTGACGAACGCTTCCAGGAGAACCTGGAGGCCGCGAAGGCGTACTACGCGGACCACTGGACCCTCTGTGCTCCGAGGTCGGCAGCGGCCCTGGACAGGCCGGTGGGGCAGTGGTTGAGCAACCTGCGCCGCGCGGGTGCGCTGGAGGGACACCCGGAGTGGGAGACCGCGCTCAAGGAGATCGACGAGGACTGGAACCCGGCGTGGCCGGCGGAGTGGCAGCGGCACTACGCCGCGCTGCGCGAGCTGGTGGCCGACGAAGAGGGCCAGGCGGAGGTTCTGCCCGGGTTCACGGTCCACGCGATGGACATCGGGAAGTGGTTGGCCCGGCAGCGCAAGCCCGAGGTCTGGCAGGCCCTGACGGACGGGCAGCGCGAGCGCCTGGAGCGGCTCGGCATCACGCCGCTCGCCCCGGAGCCGGAGGAGCCCGGGAAGCCGTCCACGACGCCCGTGGGGGCCTTCGAGCGGGGCGTTGCGGCCCTGGCGCAGTACAAGGCCCGGGAGGGCTCTGTGACGGTCCCCAGGGCCCACGTAGAGCGGCTGGAGGGCGGCGCGGAGGTCAAGCTCGGGGTGTTCCTCAGCAACAGCAAGAGCCGCCGCGCGAAGCTGACCGCTGACAAGCTCGCCGCGCTGGCCGCCCTCGGGCTCAACTGGGCGGCATCCTGACGCTGTCGAGCGGACCCCGGGTGCTGTGTGCGCCCGGGGTCCTTCGCTGTCCCGGGCCTGCGGCATCGCACTGGAGTGCGTGTAGGCACTGGGATCCGGGCCGCTCCCCCTCGGGCTATGTGGCGGCGGCCGGGAGGGGTTCTGTGAGGCGGTCCAGCCTCTCGTAGAGGGCCCGTACGAGCCGGGCGCGGTTCTGGGCGCAGCGTGCGGTGCCCTGTATCGGTGCGGAGAGGCGTCCGGCGGCTTCGCGGAGGATGACTTCGGCGAGGGCGCCGCGGCCGTCGTTCTTCGGCAGGGCGGCGGCGTGACGCTGGACGTCGGCGGCGACCGCACGGGCGTGACCGGTCAGCTGGAGGGCGATCTGCTCGAAGTCACCGGGCGTGAGGTTCGGGTTCTGCCACGCGAGGACGGCGGTGACGAGCGCTTCGTACGGAGCGCGGTCCAGCGGGAGTTCGGCGTCGACCAGGCTCTGGGGGTCGTAAAGCACGGTGTGAGCTCCGCTCATCGCTTCCTCGCCGCGTCGCACTGGCCGCCGTCGCTTGGGGCGGCCGGAGCGGTGGTGGCGAGGAAGCGGGCGTAACCGCGGTTGGCGCGGGCGATCAGCGCCGGGGAAGGCCGGCCGAAGGCGGGCGGCTGGAGTCCGCGTCCTTGTTCTACGGGCCCGGCGGGTGTGGGTGCGCTCATGGGCACCGCCTCCGTTGCTGGGTGCGTCGGTGGCGTTCGACGCTACGGAGGCCGCCGCTCGTTCCTCAACGAAATTGCGGGTAATTGCGGAAGTTCACTCCAGGGCGTCGATCGCGGCCTGGATGAGGTCGCGGGCCGCGTCGCCGTACACGGCCATCTCCGCGAGTCCGGCGAACGCCTTGGCGTAGTCGGCCAGTTCGCGCGGCTGCGTCACGTTGATCTCTGCGGTGAGCGTCTCCACCACGGCCTGGAAGTCGTCGTGGAGGTAGAACGCCTCCAGCGGCCACACAGTGCGCTGCGCGGTGAACGGAATGATGCCCAGCGAGACGGACGCCAGCGGCATCACGGCCAGGAGGTGGCGGAGCTGCCCGCGCATCGCGTCGGGGTCGGCGGTGCGGAAGCGCAGGACGGATTCCTCTATGAGGACGACGAAGAGCCGGCCGCCCTCGTAGAGGAACCGGGAGCGGGCGACGCGGGCGGCGACGGCTTCGGAGACGTCGTTCGGCGTGCCCTGGAAGGCGGTGATCTGGTTCATGAGGGCGGTCGCGAAGCCGGGGGTCTGGAGGAACCCGGGCGGCACGTTGGACAGGTACGACCGGCAGACGCGGGTGCGCTCGTACAGGGCGTAGAAGTCCTCTTGGACCTTGCGCATGCCGTTGCGGTGCAGGCGGCGCCACTCCAGGTACATGGAGTCGACGGCGCGGGCGGTGGCGATGAGGTCGTCGGCCTGGTCGTCGGCGCCGCACGCCGCGCACCAGATGCGGATGTCCGTGTCGGAGGGCGGGGCCTCGCCTTTTTGGATGCGGGTGGTCTTGGCGGGGTGCCAGCCGCACCGGGCGGAGAGTTCCTTCCCGGTGAGGCCGGCGTCCTTGCGCAGGTGCTGCAAGCGCACGGCGAGCGCTTCGCGGGCTCCCTGGGCGCTGGAGGAGGGGGAGGCGGTCATGTGGCTGCTCAGGGGGTTCAGACGGTGTACTTCTCGTGGGGGATTCCGCGCTCCCACACGGTCTCGAACGCCGTGGCGCACAGGTTGACCGCGGCCGGGTCCTCGGTGAACTCGAAGCCGGGGTTCGCCCAGTCTCCGTCGCCGGTGAAGAAGTGGAACACGGCGAGGCGGTCGTCGATCAGCCAGAAGTCGTTGCCCGGCAGGGGGATGTCGGAGGCGTGCCGCCTGGGCAGCCAGCGCACTTGTTCGCCTGCGCCCAGGTTCAGCGGGGTCACGGCGTGCTCCCACCGGATGTAGTCGGTGACCGGTTCGGAGACGATCCGGGCGCGGCGCATGACGACACCCCGGGCCAGGGTGTCCTTCACGATGCCGAGCCACTCGGGCCAGAACGAGGCGGTGGCATCCAGGGTGATCTGGCCAGTGCGGGTGAAGCGGTCGATCTCTTCGACCTCATCGCCGACGCCGTAGACGTCGCGCATCTCCAGATGCACGGCCGTGTGCTGTGCGCCGCCCAGCAATTCAGCGAAGTCCGGCACGCTGTTCTGCGACATCACAGGCCTCCCTCAGAATCGCCACCATGCGGGCGGGAATCCGGATCACCGTCTCGTGCGGCGGGATCCCCGCCTGATGGCCGGGCACCCACTCGGTTCCGCTCACCTGTGCCTTCAGCAGTTCTTCGGCTTCCTCGCCCTGAAGGACCAGGTCAGCGCTCTCCTCTTCGACCCACACCGTCGGCGATCCACCGCCTCCGGTGTTCGGGTCGATCCCGACGAACCGTAACGTCATGACGGTCTCCCCTGTCGAGCTGGTTGCGGATAGTTGCGCACCGACCGTCCCGCGCCGACGCGACGACGGTCAAGCCCCCGCAAGGGCGCATCGCCTGCGCTGGCGGCACAACGACGGCCCGGTGCCAGGGAGATGACACGAGGCGCTCTGCCCCAGCCTCACGTGGCGCCGGGGCGGGTGAGCCCGAGCACGACCGGGGCCTCCCCCGCGGGTCCGTGTTCGACCCAGAACTGGTGAGCAGACAGGATCGAGCGCAGCGCCTGGTGCATGGCGGCCTGCTGGGCGTGGACCAGCCCAGCGGGCAGGTGGAGGACAGCCGTAGCATCCTGCCGCCACAGCACCCGCAGCGCATGACGACAGCCCGGGACCGGGGCCAGGCCCACCCCGCTCTCCTCACCGTCCGCTGCCGCCTCGAGGCTGTACGGCGGCAGGCCGGCCAGCAGCACGACCCCCAGCACCGCCCGTGCCAGCTCTTCCTGCGCCTCGGTGAGCGCCGCGCCATCCGGCACCGCCAGGCCCGCAAAGTAGCGCGCCTGCTGCTCGTGGTTTCCGCCGCGTGGGTCCATGGTGCTCCCGCTCCTCATCCGGGTGACGGCTGCGTTGTACGTCGTCGCCCGCTGCAACCTGCCCGGCGGTCAGAGATTCCTGAGGCCGCTGAGCACTCTCTCCAGCAGCCCCGCATCGAGCCGGCCGCCGATGGCCTCGGCTCCGTCGGGTTGATGGATGGCCACCAGTCCCGCCGCCGCCATGCCAGCGATGAGCATGCGCGCGACACCGAGAGGCACGCGGAGAAGCGCTGAGATCTCGGCAACCGACTTGGTCTCTCGGCACAGTTCCCAGATGCGCACATGCTCGGGCAGTAGTCCGTGAATCTGGGAACGGTCCGCCGTGCTGCGCACCAGCGCCTCCACTGCGAGCCTGTGGCGTCGCCTGGCTGATCCGCTCTCAGGATCCAGGCCGACCGTGGCGGCCCGGCTAGCAAGCACACGCTCCGCGTTCTTCCGTCGGCGGGCCTCCGCCGTTACGCGTTCAAGCGCGGCCGCGACGGTCTCCGGCCTGGAGTACCGGGCGACGAGCTGGGTGTAGGTGGTGTCGATGTCAGCCGACTCGGGCTCATCGAGGGCGCTGCGTGTCGGGTCCATCGCCGGCCTCCTTCTGGATCGCACTGCTGACTGCCCGCCGCGCGTGGGCGAGATTGCCCCGCGCCTGTTCCGGGGTGCATCCGAGAACGTCGGCGATCTCCGACGGTGTCATGTCGACGAGCGTCAGCGTCATGACTTCCCGCTGCCGCGGAGGCAAAGCCGCGACCGCGGAGCCCGCGATCAACGCCAGTTCCACCGCGGCAAGGTCGTCCACTGCCCTCTGATCGACGATTTCCCGGTCGGGCAGTACGGCCGCCTGCTGCTTCCCCTTCAGAAGGCAGGCATGGCGTAACGCGACGGTTCTCACCCAGGCCTGCGGCATGGACACCTTCCGCCAGTGAAGGAGAAGGCGCGTCATGGCCTCGGCCGCAGCGTCCTCCGCGATCTCCGGGGTGAAACCACGGTAGGCGATCAGCATGGCGACCACCCTGGGGTACTGACGCTGGAAGAACGCCGTGTATCCGTCGGACTCACCGTCCACTCCGATCGTCCTTCCGACCCGGACGGGCCTCACGTCCGCTCCTGAGCCCCACGGCAAGAACCACGACGATGATCAGCAGGATCAGCACGGCCGAACCGAGCGTGACGGTAGCCGACTTGGTGGTTACGTAGAAGGTGCCCAGGCCCCCGAGAACGGAGTTGATAAGCAGCACCAGGCCCGCTATCTCACTCCGTCCCAGGCTGCTTTCCTCCGCCCCTGTCACGACTGGCCGCCCGGGCACCTCTTCCTCTTCAGCGGATCCGGCCACAGGATCGGGAGTGGAATCAGGCAGCCCAGGAAGCCGCGCGCTGTTGTCCGTCATGCCTCTCTAGAGCCCGCGAATCCCGCTCGCATGAAATGTGACACCGGTCACTGCCGGGAATCGCAGGGTCAGGGCAGCTCGCCCCGCTGCCGGCCTCGGTCCTCTCTCAGTCTTGTCCGCGCACCAGGACGACGGTGGAGAACTGCTCGCTCCCCTCCGCACCGAAGACGTTGTGGGTGGGATCACCGTCGAAACAGCACCTGCGTCTGGTGGGACAGGGGGAGCGGCCACAAGGCGACGAAGATTGAGATACTGCCTCCTCGTTGAGACGGGGAGGCCTGGTTGATCATCTTTGATACGAACGCGGTGAACCTTCTGCCGCCTGAAGGACCGCGTGCCGACATCATCCGGAAGTTGCGGCAATCGAAACACCACAGGGTCGCCGTGCCGTGGATGGTGCTGGAGGAAATGGCCGCTCATCAGGCACAGCTCTACCCGGTCAAGCACCAGGCGGTCGTGAACACCCTGGAGAGGCTGCGGGACATCCTTCCCTGGGAGCCGGAGAGCTCGCTGGAGCCGCTGGACCTGGAGCGCTTCCTGGATCACTGGCGAGAGGTCTACGGAGAGATCTTCGAGGTGATCGAGACCAGCGACGGGGCCATACGCAGGGGGTATCAGCGGGAAGCGATGGCCTTGCCGCCGGCGAAACGCGTCAAGGATCACTCCGAGGGCGGCCGTGATGCGGCGATCTGGTTCTCCGTCCTGGAATTCCTCGAACAGAACCCGGGCCAGCACGTCCACTTCGTCACGAACAACAGCAAGGATTTCAGCGACGGGACCGGCTACCCGTACCCGATGAACGACGACATCCGCGGCGTGGAAGACCGGCTCACCCTGCTGCAGGACTTCGACCAGGTCGTCTCCCAGTTCACCAAAGAGGTGTCCGGGACGGACGCGGAAGCCGCGGCGGGTGAGCTCCTGAGGTCGCTGCCTGTGCGGGAGCGGGTTGCTCAGACGGCCGTAGAGGTTCTCAGCTCGCCCACGGGATTCGCCGGCCTGGGGACCTCCGACGTCGCGGTGGAGTGGCGTGAGTGGCTCGCTTCACCCGAGGTGGATCTCCTCAGCGTCACGGACGTCACCGGACACGAGATCGAGGGCGACGTCTGGTACACGGCCAAGGCCAGCTGGCTGCTGTACGGCCTCGCTCTCAACGGGGAGGAAGCGAAGCCGCGGTACATCGCCTGTGTATGGCAGATGAAGGTCCTCTTTTCGACCGCCGAGGGTGATGCGGCGCCCACTCTTCTCGTGACGGAGGATCCATCACCACCGGACACTGGCGACGAGCCGTGCATGAAGATTTTGCAGGGTCTCAAGAAGCGCGTCGCTGGCGTTGCCGCAGGTGCGAAGCGGAATGTGGTCGCTGCACAGTCCTCGATCGATCGCCTGGTCGCCCAGGATCTCTCGCCCTCGTTGCGTAGCCTCGACCTGGCCACCAATCAGCTTTCCCGGAAGCTCGCCGCCGACCACGCAGCGCTCCAAGCACTGGTCGACAACCCGGCGGCAAGGCTCGCCCAGAAGCTCGCCGCAGACCGAGCCGCGCTACAAACTCTGTTCGATAACCCGGCGCAAAAACTCGCCCGGCAGTTCGCCGAAAACCAGGCAGCGCTACAGGCCCTGATCGATAACCCGGCGCAAAAACTCGCCCGGCAGCTCGTCGAAAACCAGGCAGCGCTACAGGCGCTGATCGACACGCCGGCGACACGGCTCGCCCGGCAGCTCGCCGACTCCATGCCGAAGCTCGACATCGCCACCGCGGCGCCGCACCCGAACGCTGGTGACGATACGTCCGAGGAGGATGCAGAGCAGTTGGAACCCTCAGGTGTCGGCGAAGACAGTCCCAAAGATGAACCGGATACCGACGGTAGCGGCCAACCTGAATGACAAGGCGGCCGTCGCCATCTGGCAGCCGTCGGCTATCGCGTGACACGGACGCCTCACGGTGTTGAACAGCCACGACTCATACGCCGGGCCCCGGGGATGTCTTCTCCCCCGGGGCCCGTAGCGTGTTCCGCCCCGGTCAGGAGGCGCCGGTGGCCCGCCCGAGGGCTTCGGGGTCGGTCAGGGTCAGCACCTGCGCCTGGCGGATGGTGTCGCCGTGCCGTACGACGTGGACGCAGCCCCGGTGCGGGCGCCCGCGGTGCTTGGGGGCGGGGCCGGCCGCCAGGGCGAACTTGCGCCAGGTTCCGGTGGTGACCTGTCCCAGGATGACGGTGGAGAACTGCTCGCGGCCTTCCGGTCCGAGGACGCTGAGGGTGGGGTCGCCGTCGAAGAGCACGTGGATGCGGGCGATGGCGCCGGCGAATAGGACGTCGGTCAGCGCGGTCAAGGCCGGGGACACCTTCGGGTCGCCCGGCCGACGGACGTTCTCCCAGTGGCGGGCCAGCCGTCGCAGGGTGGCGTCGCCGCTCTCGAACACGACGACCAGGCGCAGCAGTCCGGCGTCGGAGCCGTGGCGGTCGGCGACGTCGATGCGGCGCCGGAGCTCGGTGGCAAGGCCGACCAAGGCGTCGTGGATGTCGGCGACGTCGGCGCGGTACGTCACCGTCGGCAGCTCGCGCGCCCACGGCTGGGAGATCCGCTTCATGTCGAGGACCAGGGCGTGGGCGCCGTGGTGCAGGAGCTGGGCGGTGAGGGTGCGCAGGATCGTTGAGCTTCCGCCACCGCTGCACGTGGAGATCAGGACGTGCGGGGCGCCGTCCAGGTCGACGGTGACCGGCTGCCCGTCGGTGCCGATGCCGATCACCGCCATCGCGGCGGGCAGGACGTCCAGCGCCTCGCGCACGGGGGCGGTGAGGCGGAGCAGGTCCGGGAGCATCGTCTTCTTCGTCATGGTGGGCCGTTCCTTCCAAAGGGGGTGAGGTGCGCCTGGTGAACCGGGTGTTCTCCAGGCCGGGCTGGACGGTGGCGGTTCAGTCCAGGTCGGTGGTGCCGACTGCAGCGCGGGGCCGGTTGCGTGCCCAGCGCTTCAGATCGCCGACGCGGTAGAGGAGTTCGGCGCCGCGCTTGCCCGCCGGGGCCGGGAAGCTGGGGTCGTGGGCGCGGGCGTAGCGCAGGGCGGCGAGGGTGATCTCCGGCAGGTGGTGTTCGTGGGCCTGGCGCAGCCCCACCGCCTGGTCGTCGTCGACCGCGGCCGGGGTCGCTGGCGACGTCGGCGACGTCGCTGCCGGGACCGTGTCGTCCGGGTCGGTGGCCAGGGCCTGGACAGTGGGCAGAGCGGTCTGAGCGGCCACCTCCTGGGTGGTGGGCAGGGTCGGCGGCGCATCGTCCACGGTGGCAGTGGCGGGGCTGTCAGCGGCCTTCTGGAGCTGTACGGGGGCGGGGTGGGGCGGGATGGCTGGCCGTGTCTTCGCGTTCGCGGTGGGCTGCGGGCCGGTGGTGGCCCACTCGCGGGCTTCGGCGTCGGTGAAGAACAGCACCTGCGTCTCGCTCGCGGTGCCGCCGATGACGACCTGGGCGCGGCCGGGGTGCTTGGTGGACTTCGGCGCGGGGTGGACCTCGGGGGCGAGCATGCGCCAGGCGTTCAGGCTGTAGCGGGCGAGGATGCGGGTGGCGAACTGCTCGCGGACCTCCGGGCCCCCGAGGGCGCGGGCAGTCGCGGACTGCGCGACCAGGAGCACGTGCATGCGGACCTGGCGGCCCATGTAGAGGACCTCGTTGAGCGCGTCGATCGCCGGGGAGACCTTCGGGTCGCCGGACTCGCGGGTCCGCTCCCAGTAGCGGGCGAGCTGCTTCATCGTGGCGTTGACCTCTTCGAGGAGGATCAGCAGCCGCGGGCCGATGGCGTCCGGGTCGGCGTCGATGCCGAGTTCGTCGGCGACGCGCACCCGGCGCCGGCCTTCCCAGCCGAGCTGAATGAGGGCGTCGTGGATGTCGGCGATGTCGGCGCAGTAGGTGACGGCCGGGATGCCGCGCGCCCAGGGGTGGGAGATCCGCTTGTAGTCGAGGATGTACGCCTGTGAGCCGTTGTGGAGCATCTGGCAGGTGATGCAGCGCAGGGTCACCGACTTGCCGCCACCGGTGGAGGCGTTGACCAGGATGTGCGGCGAATCGGCGTCCAGGTCGACCGACACCGTTTTGCCGCTGGTGCCGATGCCGATGACCGGCGCGGACTCCGGGGCCTTGGCCACCAGGTCCCGCACCTTGGGGTCCTTGAAGGCGGCCTTCTTCGGCGGGCGGCGGGTCTTCTTCACCAGCACGTACGGCTTGCGTCCGGCCGGGTGCCAGGAGAACGTCACGCCCTCGAGGGCGAGTTTCTGGGTGATGAGGTCGGCGACCACGTCGCGGGAGAACCGCAAGGACACCGGCAGGTCGACGCGTATGGACGCGTCGTCGTCACTGAAGTTCTTCGGGACGTGGAGGTAGCGGCGCGGGTCGGTCTGCTCCGCGATCCCCAGCGGCTGCGCGAGCGCCTGGTGCAGCGGGCCGACCCACTCCCGCATCAGCTCCCGGCGCTCGCGGGTGAGGAGTCCGTAGGCGAGTCCGCCCGCGGCCGCGACGGAGGCCGCGCCGATCCCGCCCGTCTGCAGGGCCACGAGAGGGGCGGCGTCCGGGTTCTCCCACCAGGCCCTCGCCGTCTCCTGGTGCTCCCACAACCCCCAGCCACCCGCAGTCGCCGTGCTCAGGCCGGTCATCCGGAAGGCGAGGCGCTGCCACCCGGCCCGGTACGACGAACGGGAGACACTGCCCTCCACCTTCGGCAGGACGCGGGTTCCGGGCTGCCAGAACGTGGCGTCGGTCCGCTTCACGCCGTCCATGTCCCGGCCGCCCAGGAACCGGCCGATGCCGAACATGACGGCTTCAGCTGTCTCTTCCACCTGCCTGTCGAACTTCGTCTGTGCCATCGACCGTGCCTTTCGGTGTGCGCCCCGGCACCTCACACCCGGAAGCGGACACGAACCGTAAAACGGTTTACCTGTGGATAAAGTCCAGCGATCCGGCCCCCAAACCCATTTGAAACTTTGGTTGTCGCAACTCGCCTACGTGACCTACAGTTGTCGCATGGTTGATATGTGGGAGCTCGACAGCGAGGCCATCGAGGAGCGGGTCGCCTTCCGGGCGCAGGTGCGTGACCAGGTGTGGCGCGAGACGAAGAGGCGCATGCGCTTCCTGGGCTTCAGCGAGCAGGAGGGCCCCGCCACCCCGAACGCGCTCGCCCCCACCTCCGCGGCCGCCAAGGCGGTGCACCTGATGTACCTGGAGGTCGCCACGGAAGTCGGGAACGCTGCGCGGGAGCTGGCCGCCGACGCCGCCACTCGCGCGGGCCGGGCTGCCGCCACCTACGCGGACCTGGGCGAGGCCGCCGGGATCACCCGTCAGGCCGCCCGCAAGCGGTGGCCGGACGCCGTCGGCACCCAGTGGACCCTGTACACCCTCACCGGCAAGAGCCGTCCGCACGGCATGACCACCCAGGTGTTCCGCAGCAGCGGCAAGGCGACCGAGACCGGACGCACCGCCGTGGACGAAGGCGCGCTCGCCGACGACGGAGCCGTGGGCGCCGTCGTCATCAACTCCGCTCGCGAGGCCGTATGGGCCTGCTACTTCAACGACGGCACGTGGGCCCCAGAAGAGATCGCCATGCCCGAGGACCTGCAGACCGTGCCCGCCCCGGGCAGCCCCGAGCACGGGGAATGGCTGCACAAGTTCGACCGGTTCATCACCAGCAACCTGTGACCGCCCGCCGGTCACACGCCGGGCCCGGTCCTCCGTTGGGGGTCCGGGCCCGGCTGCGTGTCTACCGTGGGGCCGTGACTACGCCCTCCGACGACGCTGCCGAATCCGCGCCTGTGCCGGTCCGGGTCGTGCTGCCCGCCGATCCCCTGCTCGGGACTGAGCAGCAGGAAGTCGTCGCGCGATTGTGGAAGCGGCGGCAGACCGAGACGGGCTGGGCCTACCTCGTAGGGCTGCCGTCGTTCCGAGATCGAGAGGACGGCGGTGTGGAGGCGGCGGAGTACCGGGTGTGGGTGCGCGCCCCCGACCACGTACGGCCGGTCAGCGGCGTCGACTACGACCAGGTCGTCACCGAGAAGCTGGAGCGGTCGCCGCAGGCGGTGGTCCGGGAGGTCCTCGGGGAGCGCCGGCCTTCGGGGTGGGTGCTTGCGAAGCTGCGCGACGGCCGCGGCCCGGCCCGCTCCGTCCTGCACGCCCCGGACTGCGAGGAAGCGCCGACGGGCGCGCCGCTGCTCGATGTGGACCGTGCCCTGGACGCGGCAGAGCATCCGGGCACCCGGCTGTGCACGCTGTGCGGAGCCGCGCAGGAGCTGACGCCTCTGCTCCGTGGCTTCGACCACATCACCGGCTCCGCCCCCGATGACTCCTGACCCCGGCCGCCGCACCGTCGGCGGCCCCGGCGCGGCGGCCCCGCCCGGCGCGCAACAGCAGCGAGCGCGCCCCGATCCCCGGCAGCGGCCGCGCCGCCCATTCCTGCCCTCCCTCTCCTCTAACTCCAGCCAGGGCATGGGCAAAAGCGGTCGCTACGGGGATGTCAGAGGCCCGACCACGCCCGTACGGTGGGGGTGACCTGCACGGATGCGGCAGCGTTGGTGAGGCTCGTGCAAGAGAAGTCGCAAGAGTTGCCGCAGGAGAAGACGCAAGAGTTGGCGCAGGAGATGTTGCCGCGCGGCAGACCGGAGCGCGGTTCGAACAGCAGTACCTTTGCCTCGTGGCAGCTTCGTACGACTTCCCCCAGGACCTGACCGACGCTCAGGACGAACTCCGTCAGGTCCGCGCTGATCTGCGGACGGTCTACCAGCGGGTGCCGTGGTCGGCCGAACCGCTGGAGGCGTGGGAGATGCACGAGAACGCCTGGCGGCCCTCGTCCCGGCCCGCCTCCCCCGGCTGGGATCCCCAGGACGCGGCGGAGATCGCCCGGCTACGGGCGCGGGAAGTCGAACTCGCCACGGCGATCGTCACGCACGCGTACTGGAGCGAGTTCGCGCCGGCCGACGTCCTCGCAGCCCGTGACGCGCTCAAGCGCCACCACGAGCAGCAGATGGCCGACGCCTCCAGCTAGCCGCCGACCGCTTCCCCGGCCGCCGCACCGTCGGCGGCCCTGGCGCGTCGGCCCCGCCCGGCGCGCAACACCGGCGAGCGCGCCCCGATCCCCGGCAGCGTCCACGCCGCCCATCCCGCCCTCCCACTCCTCAACTCCAGCCAGGGCATGGGCGAAGGGGGTCGCAACGGGGATGTCAGCGGCCCGACCACGCCGTACGCCTGCGGTGACCTGCGCGGACTCCGAGGCTCGGGGAAGGTGGGCGCAACCTCCACCGCAACGCCCAGCGCAACCGAACGATGTGCTCGCCGGGCGGTGTCAGCGATCCACGGCCGGGAGGCCGGCCAGGCCGGTGTCGAGCATGATGCGGTCGACGGTCGTGTCGAGAGTGCTGTCGGCGCCGATGACGGTCTCGACTCCACCGGGCAGCAGATCACACGACCGGTACCAGTCCCGCAGCTGCGCCTCGCTGACGTCGTCGGCGATCGGCTTGGTGGCGTGCCGGGCGACGGTTTCCTCGAACGGCACGTCCAGGTAGTAGCCGTGGGTCGGGCCGCGATGGTCGGCGCGCAGCTGGGCGAGCATGTCGCCGTAGCGGTCGGCGTACAGGATGCCCTCCATCACGACGTGGAACCCGGCGTCCAGGGCGTAGCGGGCGGTCAGGTCGATCAGGCCGATGTTGGCCGCGCCAGGTCGGTCCCGCTCGCGCAGCACGATGCGACGCAGGTTGTCCTGGCCGACCAGGGCCAGGCCGCGGCCGAACTTCTCGCGGATGTCGGCCGCGATGGATGACTTGCCCGAGGCGCTGTTGCCGCGCAGCACGACCAGTCTGGTTTCTTCGGTGCCCACCCTCACGCGGGCACGCTACCGGTCGGCGGGTACGGCGAGGGGCGTTCTGACCTGCCACGGACGGGGCGCGCGGCAGCGTGGTCGGCGTCATGGTCGGTGGCGACAGCGTGGTCGGCGCCGTGGTCGGGCTACTCGGTGGTGTGGTCGGGGCTGTGGTCAGGGCGTGCCGGAGTAGTAGAAGCGGCAGCTCACGCCAGGGCCCGGGGTGTGCGGTCCGCCGGGGCGCGGGTCGTACAGCGACCGCCCGCCGGGGAACTGTCCGAGCTCGGTGGACAGGGCCGCGCCGTCGCCGACTTCCTCTGGCCGCCAACCCGTGGCCGTATGCGCCGGCCCCTGAAGCTTCAGGGGCCGGAGAGGCGTTCGGGGTTAGATCGTGCGCGAGAACATTTGCTCGCCGGGGAGCGGTGAGGCGCCGACGTCGGGGTGCCTAGAGCTGCCAGGGAGGATGACCGGCTCCCCCGGGGCGTGGATGGTGAATCCGTGGCGCCGGTAGAACCGAGCCAGGGTGGCATCCCCGGCGGTGAACTGCCCGTACGCCAAGAACGCGCGGTGATCACGGTGGATTGCCAGGGCCTTGGTGAGAAGGGCGGAGGCGATGCCCTGGCGGCGGTAGTCGTCTGCGACGGCCAGGGCGCGGAGCTTGACGTAAGCCATAGCGGTAGCTCCCAGGGCGACGGGGTCTGCTCCGTTGCGCTCCATACCGCCAAGGACGGACAGGGGCGGGATGCTGGACGAGATGCCGACGATGCACCCGGTGGGCGTGTGTTCGGCGACCAGGAAAACGATCCGTCCGGCTCCGAACTGGCTGGTGAGCGGGCCACCTTCGTCGATGGCTTCGCACATGGCCTCGCGGTCGTCGAAGTCGCCGTGTCCTTCCATGGCGAGCGCGGCGAGATCGGTGAATGCCTTGCCTTCCCCGGGGCGGGTCTCTCTGATCTGGATGTTGTCAGGCAGTTCATCGGGGCGGCGGCGTCGGACCTTGCCAGGCTTGTGTCGTCCCACGAGCGTCCTCTCGGGTTTGGGGTAGGCCGTGCCTCCGCCCTGGTCACCAGGGGGTACCTGGTGACCAGCGCGGAGGCACGGTTACCAGTAGGGCGGAGGGCCGTACGGGTTGAGGGCTAAGGCGGTTATCACGCCGCTGGAGGCGAGGATGATGGCGCATTTCTTTCGACTCGGGGGTCCCAGGGGGCGCGCTCGAATCCTTCGCCGGCGAAGGCGAGCCTGACCTTGTCGACGTTCCCATTGGCCAGCTTGTGTTTGCTGCGGCCGCAGGTGTTGACGGTGACCGGGGCCTCAGGGGGAATCGCGGACCGTGCACGCGCGGGCGGCCGGCGAGGACACCCACCCGCTGACCTGCCATGGTCGGGCTCATGGTCAGGCGTCCCCGGGCCTTGGTCGGCCTGTGGCTGGACCTACTCGGTGGCGTGGTCAGGGTCGGGGAGCTCCGGCGGGAAGTGGCGCTCCAGGATCTCCGCCCACCGGTGCAGGACCACGAAGCCGGTCGTGTCGGTCTGCGCCTGGACCAGCTCGCTCAGCTCCGGTACGCCGGTGCGGAGCCTGGGGTGGCAGGCCGGAGTCGAGTGGACGCTGCTGTGGATCGAGAACACCGCCAGCCGGTTGACCGAAGGCAGGCCATAGCAAGTTGGTGGAGGTCAGCAGGACAGCAGCACACTGACCCGCCGGTGGCCGGAGGCGGCGGGTCAGGGCGTGTCGCCGGAGTAGTAGAAGCGGCACATCACACCCGGACCGGGCGTGCGGGCTTCGCCGGGGTCCGGGTCGTACAGGGCGCGGCCGCCGGGCCACCGCGACAGCTCGGTGGGCAGGGCGGCGCCGTCGTCGACTTCCTCCGGCCGCCAGCCCGTGATGTCCAGCAGCAGTCCGTCCAGCGGCCCGCCTATCAGCGCGGCGTATGTCTGGTGCGGGAGGGGGCCGGGGTCGGGGTCGTCGTGGTCGTGGCCGTAGACCCGGCCGCGCAGCAGCTGCTCGTCTCCGTTCATCCGTCCAGCGTCGCAGCCGCCACCGACAACGCGGGCCTGCCCAGGACGCTGTGGGCTTGCCCGCGCCGCCGGGTGGAATGCTTGCCCGGGTCAGGTGCGCCAGCGTCCGAGCCAGCCGCCGGCCTTCCGCGCGGCCTGCTCGGCTTCCTGCTCCTGGCGGAGGCGCTCCTGCTCCTGGCGCTCGCGTTCATCGGCTTCGGCCTGCCGCTCGGCTGCGACGGCCCGGCTCTGGCAGTCCTCGCACAGGTGCGGGTGTGACTGACCCCGGCCCCAGTCCCGTACGTCGACCGCCGTCCATCGGTCGTCGGTGAACTTGTTCCCGCAGTCCGCGCACGCGGGGCGCCGGGCTTCCCGTTCCGCTGCTTCCCGTTCCTCGCGGCGTCGTTGCTCTTCCCGGGCGGCCTGGTGGCGTCGGGCGAGGGCGGCGTCCCGGCGGGGGTTGCCGATCGCGTCCAGCAGCGGCTCGCGGTGGTCGCGGCCGAAGCGCCAGAACGCGGGCCCGGCCGGGCCGCTCTCACGCAGCAGATCCAGCGTGGTCGCCACGATCGGAATGCAGCCGTCGTAGGAGTGGTAGCCGTCCTCTCCGTGCCACCGGCCTTGCCAGTGGTCGCGGGTGAGGTCAGCGACCGTCTGCATCTGGCTCTTGGCGGAGCGCTTGCCGACCTGGTGGAAGACCAGTAGGACCGGCGGGTGCACCCGCTCGTACCCCTCCCAGGCGGGTGCGGACCAGCGGGTGCGCCACATCGGCTTCTCGATGCCGTCGGTGTCCTTCTCCTTCCTCTTGAAGAACCGGGCGTACTTGTCGAACTTCCTGCCGATCAGCACGGCTTCCTCGGTGCAGTTGTCGACCTCGATGAACAGCAGCGGCACACCAGCCTCTGGCGCGGTCAGGACGACGTCGGCGCGGGCACTGCCGATCGCGGGGTTCTTCCAGGTGCCCTTCACCGGGAGCGCGACCTCGGTGGCGTAGGAGGTGATGGTGCCGATCCCGTCGGGTGCGTCAACGGCAGCCCGCGCGGCTGCCCGTGCTTCGGCTGGCTGCTCGGTGAGCCGGTCGAGGTCGGGCTTCGGGCGGATCAGCGCGATGACGGTCTCGTTCACCGTCATCGGGTGCGAGGCACCGGAGCGGCCCGCGCTCTTGGGCATGCCACCCATCTCTTCCGGCTCGCGGTCCAGGTCGATCGCGGCGGCGGCCAGCCCGGCCGCGGTGAGCAGCCGGACCTCCTCCCCGCCCCGGGTGCGGCCGCCGTCGACGGACAGGCCGTGACGACGGAGATCGTTCGCCGCACCTCGGTGGGAGGCAGTGCGCGCTTCCTTCCGCGCAGACGCCGTCTCCTTCGTCGTGTGCCGGTAGGTCAGGTGCGGTGAGGCCAGCCGCTGTATCTGGTCGGCGGTCGCGACCTTGAGCACCCCGAGCACGCACAGCACATCCGCACGCAGGCCGTTCGACGATCCCGCCTCGTTCACCCTGCGCTTGCCCGCCATCAGCCCCGCCCTCCCACCGTCCGCGTCCGGCCACCGGCCGGGCGCCGGCCCCCGGCCGCAGAGGGCACCGGGCCCCCGAACCCGATGATCTCCTCCCCCACCGACATTCCCTTCAGTTCTTTCAGGGTCAGGAGTAGAGAAGAGGGTTGTGACGATCCGGAGCGGTCCCGGAAAGGCGTGGTGACCTGCGGAAACGCAAGGTGCGCGGGAGCTGGGCACGGAAGTGGCATCGGCAGTGGAACCGGAAGCGCCGGCGGCAGGAGCTCACCCGGGCTTGCCCAGCACCTGGGCCGGCGGGCCAGACCGGGCAGGACAGCAAGGTCCGGGCGGCGGGTGGGGCTCCAGGATCCCGGAAGGGCACGGCGGCGGGAAGGGGTGGCGGGGCCGGGCACGGGCGGCGTGGGCACGATGTCCTCGCGTTTCTCCGGCACCAGGGCCGGGGCGGGCGGCTGTTGGTCCGTCCCGCGCGCACCCGGCGCGTGCGGGACGGGTGCCACCCTGCGGGATCACCCCTTGTCCGTGACCTGGTCACCCCGGCCCACGGTGTCCGTTTTACCCCTTGACCACCCCTTGACCGGACGGTTCGTCCGTAGCCGATGTCACACCGCCCAGCACCCCCTGGCGGCCTCCTGGGCCTGCCCCGCGAACCGACCGTATCCAGCAGGTCCCCGGTACGGTTCTGCCCACATGGCTCACCGATGGTCAGGTGGGCCCGTGCGGGAGGGGACCCCGCGAGCAACACCGAGGGCAACAGCATCGTCGTCACTGAGCCCATCCACGATCTCTACCTTCAGATGCTGATCAAGCTCTTGGAGCACAATGACCCTGGCGCAAGCATGAGCATCACCCTGAGCACGAGCAGCGGGGTCATCTACGGGCAGCTCGTCACTCGCCAAACCTGGAAGGGCTTGTGGACGGAGTTCCTCATGACGGAGGGGGGCGTCGAAGCGGGGGCGTACGGGACCTTCCCGGATGCCGTCGATTCAGCATCGGCCAAGGTCCAGGAAGCAGAAGGCTCCGAGCAGTCCGAAGGTGACGGTCTGCCGCGCTTCATCCATCTGAAGAACGTCACCCTGCTCGCTCCGACCGACAGCCCGATAGCGCTGCCCTTCTGGCGTGGCCGCCTGGACTCCGTGAGCGGCTGGTCCAATGGCAAGCCGACACCCTGATCCCGGCTGGCCCGGGCGCACCGGCCCGCGGTGCCCGGCACTCCACCCGCGCCATCGCCCGGAGTCAGAGGCGCACCAGTGCGCGCCGGGCACGCGAGGCGCGTTGTGTTGTGCGCGATGCAACACACTCCCCCACCGGCGGTGCGCACCGGATGCTGTGCACTCCCCAACCGGTGCGCACGATGCCGTGCACTCGCCACAGGCGGTGCGCATCGTGGTACAGGATGCGCACCGGTGCGGCGGCCGGGAGTGAACGTCATCGCCGGTGCGCGCACCGGTGCGCAGGATGAAGTTCTTCGTGGCGTGCCTCGGTGCGCGCGACGCGGTTCATCGCCGGGGCGGTGCGCACTGCGTCATTCGGTTCATCTCCGGCGGCGCATGCGGTGACGCGCGGATCGCCACGGGTTCGGGCGGCCTCCGGGGGTACTGCCGCATGCAGCGGCGGCGCTGCGGCGGCTTCGGCGGAGGGTATAGCGCCGCTCGCAGTCGGACCGCGTTGGTGAGCTGCTTCAGGCGCGCTCGTTGCGTCGGTGAGAGCTCTGGCGGGATCGGTTCAACCATGTGGGCCTCCGTGCTTGATGAGTCGGTCCCCGCGCTCTCGCCCCTCCCGGTCGGCGCCGGGGCCCGACCGCCGGTCGCGTCCCGGCTATTGGCTCGGTGACTTCGTCAGCTGTCCCGCAGGGCGGAGCCGGGCAGCCGGCCCGGCGTACCGGAGGGGTACGCACGGACGCCCACGGGGGTCTGGTCCGTGGGCGTCGGTGTGTACGGCGGCGGTCAGGCCTGCTGCATCGTCTTGAGGTCGTGCAGCGTCAGCTCGTTCGTGCCGCGGTCCGCCGCGCTGCTCTGGGTCCAGGCGAGGATCGCCGGGTGCGCCTCCTCGTACGGGGTGCCGGCGGCCGTGTTCTCCCCGTTGGTGGCGGCGACCTGGGTGAGGTAGGCGGCCAGGGCGTGCGGGCCGCCGCCGCTGTAGCCGACGTTGTACCCGAGGGCGTTCTGCTGCGGCAGGATCGACAGGAGCCCCTTCTCTGTCCGGGCCCAGAACAGGCCCCCGCTGACGATGAAGCGGCTGAAGGTGTCCTCGGGGCGCAGATCAAGCGGGGCGTACGTCTGGTAGGTCCATTGGTCCGTGCCTCCCTCGCCCCGGTGTTTGAAGTGCTTGCCCACGACGGGCAGCCCGAACTCGGGGTCGTAGAAGGTCCGGCGGCACACGCAGCCCGACCCGGCAACGGCTGACGGACTGTCCTTGTCCTCCTCCACACACGGGTGGAACAGGGTCGGGATCTTCTGCTGCTCCACGAGCGTGCAGTGCAGGGCGTTGGGCTCGCAGCGCACCAGTCTGCCCAGCCACTCCTGCGCGAGAGGGGTCTGCCTCTCGATGGACACGTCGGCGTTCAGTGAGTTGGAGGCGATGCTCAGCCGTGGCTCGGTGTAGACGACGAAGTGCAGGTAGCCGTTCGTCGGATCGGTCAGGTTCAGTTCGCGGGCCTGGTAGGTCAACGTGGCGCTCCAATGCAGGGTGAACCTGGCGGCCTGGGCGGGGCCGCGGGGACCGGTGATGGGTCAGGCGGCGCGGTGTTCGGGGCGCAGGGTGAGGCCGCGGTGCAGGAACTGTTCGGTGTCGTCCGGTCCGAGTCCGAGGGCGCGGGAGACGGCTGCGCCTTCGTTGTCGTGGACGAAGGCGAGCAGGATCTTGCGGCTGGCGGGGTCGGTCATGGTCCGGCGGGCGGCTTCGACGGTGTGGGCGACGCAGCCGGTGGTGCCGTCTTCGACGATGTCCCGCCGCGTGGTGCCGTCCCAGACGTTGAGCTGGAGGTGGGCGCCCTCGGTGGAGCAGTCCTCCTTGGAGTCCGCACCGAGCACGCACCGTCCAAGCATGGCGGCGTGGGCGTGGCGCTGGAGGTAGACGGCCTTGCCCAGGAGGCGGTCGACTTCCTTCTCCGTGTTCTCGCGTGCCTTCTCGGGGCTGACGAGCGAGGTCTTCGGGTTGTAGGGCTGTACCCGGATCTTCAGCGCCGAGAGGCTGCGGGCGAGGTCGTCGGCGATGCTGAGCAGGCTCACGAGGTTGACGTCGCCGCGCTGCCGGGGCGGCGGCAGTTCGTCCGGGTAGCTGTCGAGCGGTTCCAGGGGTTCGTACAGGTCGGTCAACGCGGTTCCTCCCACTCGGGTGCCAACGCTTCCCGATTCTCGATCCGCCCCGAGACGCAGACAGTGCGAAGGCGCAGATCAGCCACGCGCTGGCCGGTTGACATCCCCTCACTGTCCGGGGGCTGCTCCCCTGCCCGGGTCCGGCTGGGGCGTGTGGTGCTGCTGCTGATCAGCGGGGCCGACCGCGTCCGAGGCCGGTTGCCCGGTCTGCTGGAGATGGTCGGCGACGGCGCGGCGACGGGCGTCGGCCGCGCGCTTCCAGGCGGCGAACCGGTCGAGGTTCTCCGGAGTGCGTATCCACGTCTCCGGGTCGGTCGTGCGGCCCTCCAGCTGCTCTGGCATCGCGGCCTGCTGGTGGGCCTGGACGGCGGCGGCCTGCTGTGCCGGGGTGTGGGCGGCGTCCCGGTCCGGGTGGTCGACAGCGTGCGGCGCGGCCGATGCGGTCGCGGCCGGTGCTCCGTCCGGCGCGGAGCGTGCGATGCGGGCGTCGCGGATCGCGTTCTGCAGGGCGAGGCTGGCGACCCGGGCACGCTCGTACCCGCTCGACTCCCGGGGCGGTTTGCCGCCGGTGCCGGCGATCCACCACCGGTGGGGCCAGGCGAAGTCGGCGGTGTAGGTGACCTGGTCCGGTGCCGGCATCGGGCGGCCGGGCTGGGGAACGGTGAGCTGGCGGGAGTGGCGGGCCAGGGCGCGGTCGGCGATGTAGTCGTCCAGGCCTCGCGTGAACTCGCGGCCGCGCAGGGTCTCCAGGAGGTGCCGGCGGGCTTCGGCCAGGACGTGGCGGCGGGCGAAGGTACGGCGCACGGTGAAGACGATCGCGGCGACGTCGACAGCAGCGAGGACGGCGTCCACCTGCGGGCTCACCCGGGCCCGGATCGCCTTCCCTGCTGCCCGACAGCGCTCCAGGAGCCCGTCGACCATCTTCTGGCCGAAGCGCAGGATCGCGGACGTACGCCACCACGCGCGCAGCTGCTCCAGCGGCTTCGGTGTCTTCTTCTCCCGGCGGGTTTCCTGTGCCGCCCACCAGCCGAGTCCGTGGCGGCCGCGCTCGCCGGGTAGCCGCCCGTGCTTGGCGACGTAGGTGTCGGTGATGCCCTCCAGGGCCGCGTCGATCTGCTCGCGGCGGGTGGCCGACCAGTCGATGAGGTCCTGGTCCACCCCGGCTATCTCCATGACCGGACGCAGGCCCGGCGTCACCTCCCGGGGCACAGTCGCCAGTCCGAGCTCCTCACACACCTGAGTCGTCATCGCCAATGTGTAGAGCGTCCCGGCCGCCACGACGTTCTGGTAGAGGCGCCTTGTGTCGAGCGCACCCCAGGTGCCGTCCGGGCGCTGCACGCGGTTGAGAATCAGGACGTGGTCGTGCAAGAGCGGGAAGCCGTCGCGGTTGTCGAAGTGCCGCCACCTCGAAGCCACCAGCGCCGGTGCCTTGGCGCGCTTGCGGCCCGAGGACCACCGGGTCTCCGCGACCTCATCCTCCAGCCAGCGCAGCACGGTGTCGATGGCCCGCTCGTGCGCCCGCTCGATGACCCACCGAGTGTGGTCATCTCCCAGCGCCCACAGCACGATCAGGGACGCCTGCGCCCTAAAGACGAAGTCGACGGCGAACAGCGGGGTCAGCTTGCGTTTCTCGATCTCTTCGGCCGGCTGACCGAGAACGGTGGCCAGCCGTGCCGTCTCCGCATCGGCGCCGTCGTCCAGGAGCTCGCGCTCCATCCGGTCGGCATCCGGGTGCCGGCCCTGCCCGTACACCAGCTCCATCTGCCGCTGCGTCACCGCCTCCCCGGCGGTGAGCCCAAGCGCGGACAAGCCGCGCCCCATCCACACCCCGGGCGGGAGCCCGGCCATCTCCTGGGCGTCCTTCAACGCCTGGCGGGCCGGACGGCGACCGTCCCCGAAGGCCACCCCACGCACGTAGTACCGCCAAGCGTTCCGTCTTTGAACCTTCGCAACACTGATCATCACTACAAGAGACACCGGCTCTGACCTGCGTAAAAGACCCGATCCCGTGGGGCGGGAGAGTTCAGCGAACCTTCACGACCGGTCCCGTCCGACGGGCGCCAGCCGCTGCCTCAAGCCCGGCAGGCGGGCACCGCTTTTGCACTCGCCGCCCCTGTAGAGGGCCAGGCAAATGCTGCGCGTCAGCCAGCCACCCACGCCTCACACGCCCCAACAATCGACAGCAGACGACTCCACCGCCAAGATGCGCACACCTACGTATCGCTCCCGCCCCCCGACGGCCAAAGACGCCCCGCCCCGCACTACGTCACTGACTCCCTTCCACCCGAGCAAGACACTTCGCCGCCCCGGCAACGCCGGGCTTCGAATGGCAAGGACATGGACTGAGTTCGATGCTGGCGGACATCGCTTCATCGACCGAGCGGGGAGCCGTGACCTTCCTGTGACTTTTCACGCCGTGAAAATCGGCGCACCTCGTCTGGGTGAAACACCATCAAGTACCGCACGCCGGATACCGCCTTCAGCGACGGGGTCAGTATGGTGACGTCATGGCCTCTCCATACCCTGACGGAGACCGGGAAAAGGTGGCGTCCAAGCTTCCTCCGGCGCTCCAGCAAGAACTGAAGATTCGCTGCGCCGAACTAGGCCTGGACATCCAGGACGCCGCCACCACGGCCATCGCCAACTGGCGCGCTAATGAAGGTCCCTACGCTGACATCGCCACCGCAGGCGCCAAGTCGTTCTCCACCTGGCTTCCGCCTGGCATGTATGACGACTTCAAAGCTAGCTGCACTGACCGCGGCGTCTCGTACATCCAAGGACTCGCACAGAGCGTCCGGGCATGGCTGGACGACAATCCCTCCCCGAAGCAGGTGGGTCTGCCGACCGCGCCGCGCCGGATCATCGTGTGCAACCAGAAGGGCGGCGTCGGAAAGACCACCATCTCGGCAGGTATCGCCGAGGCCCACGCCGAGCCGCAAGGCGTTGGCGTGCGATGCCTCAAGGACTTCGTTGAGGCTCTCACCGCCGGCGAGCTGGAGCGTTTCAACCGCACCCGAGAGCAGCTGCTGTCTGTCATCGCCGACTACACCGCCGGCGGCCAGAGAGTCCTCCTCGTCGACTATGACCCGCAGCTCCACCTCAGCAACCAGCTCGGCATCCCTCCCATCCCCGTAGGCAAGGACAGCCTGGTCACACACATGGCCGGTGAGGCCAACGGAGACATCAAGGATCTACTCGTAGCCATCGACGATCCTCGGTTCGGTGGACGGCTCCACGTCTTGCCGGGAACGCGCGAGGGCTTCTTGCTCGACTCCAAGCTGGCGCTCACGGCCGCCCAGTCCCGCGGCTTCCAGAAGGAGTCAGCGCTGGAGCGCGCCCTGCACCCCCTTGAGGCTGACTACGACGTCATCGTCATCGACTCGCCCCCAAGTCTGGGGCTCAGCATGGACGCTGGTCTGTACTACGGACGCCGACGTCCGAATGAGAAGCCAGGCCGCTCCGGTGTGCTCGTGCCCGTGCAGTCCGAAGACAGCTCAGCCGACGCGTACCAGATGCTTGTCGAACAGATCGACGACCTTGAGGAAGATCTGCACCTTGAGATCGACCGACTCGGCATCGTGGTGAACCTCTTCGACAGTCGGCGGGGCTACATCGCCACGTCGTCTCTTGAGGAGTGGCACAACCTGGAAGACCAGAATGTGATCGCGGTCGTGGACGACCTCAAGGAGCAGCGTGAGACGGTCCGGCTCAAGAAGCCGCTGCTGTCGTACGTGCCCGAGAGCAAGCAGGCCAACGTCATGCGCCTGATCGTGGCGGGAGCCGGTAAGTGAGCACGAAGAAGGATCAACTCGGACGCGGTACGTCGTTCGGCGGTAGTCCCGGTCGCAGTGCCCGCCGAAACGCGATCGACCAGACGATCAACGGTGGCGACGGAGCTGGCATAACAGCCCTGACGGACTTGCCGGTTCCGGCGATCAGCGACAATCCCGACAACCCGCGCAACCATCTGCGCAACCTGGACGACACCGTCGCGTCGGTTCGTGAGGTCGGCGTCATCCTGCCGATCGTGGTTGGCACGGTTGACGCCTATGTCCGGAGTCGGCCAGACCGCGCCGGCGATCTGGATGCGGGCACTCAGTACGTTGTCATCGATGGCCACAGGCGTCTTGAGTCGGCCCGTCGCGTTGGGCTGGCGACCATCCCGGTGCGGGTCGATGACGCTCGTCTGAGTAACGACGAGAAGCTCCTGGAGTCCGCGTTCATCGCGAACTACCACCGGGAGGGGATGACCGACCTCGAGGAAGCCAACGCTCTCAAGCAACTGGTTGACTACTACGGCGGCTCGCAGACCAAGGCGTGCAAGCGACTGTCGATGTCCGCGTCCACGCTCTCTAGCAAGCTGTCTCTCCTGAAGCTCTCACCTGAGTTGCAGAAGGAGTTGATGACGGGCGAGCGCAAAGCCGAGCATGTCCGCAATCTGAGCAAGCTGTCCCCGGAAGCTCAGAAGGCGAAGGCTGACGAGCGGGCGGCAGCCTCACGGCAGAGGGCGCAGGCCCGTCACAAGCCCGCTGCTGAACCAGCGGATTTTCACGGCGTGAAAAATCACGGAGCGGTAACGGCCGATGAGCAGCGCGGTCCATCAGCCGCAGCCGACGGTCAGGGACGCCCGAAAGAATCCATTCCCGAGCCGCGAGAAGCCATCTCTGGTGACGGCCCTGAGGAGCGGTCACCAAAGATGTTCCCGTACCACGACGGTGTCGAAGCAGCGACGCTGATCTTGTTCAAGATGTCGCCGGAAGAACGCGACAAGGTGTGCGATGCGCTCCTCCGTGATCGTGAGAAGCGCACAGCGGACGCATCCTGACTGGGGTACGCGACACTCGCATCAAGCCTCTGCAACGCAAAAGGGCCCGGATCCTGCGACGGCAGGATCCGGGCCCTTTTAGTAGCCAGTTGTGCGTCAGGCTGCCCACGTCGCGAACTTGCCCCGGTCGGGATTCGGGATGCCTGCGGCGGCCACCGCGGCAGCGGGATGGCGCATGGTGGTGACGGGAACAGCCCCGGGCTCGGTGTGGGGTGCCCAGACCATGCGCCAGGTGTCGTCCCACTCGCATCCGCATTCGTGGTCAGGGTGCGGGTGCCGTAAGAACACGCCCCACGTCAGGACTGCGCGCGGGATGCGGGGGATGAGTACTGCGGGGTCGCCGCCCGGGTACAGATGCAAGTTCCGCCAGCCGTGGACCTGGGCCATGTACGCGGCGGCGGCCTCGATGATGTCGGCCCACCGCTGATGACCGAGCACAACGAATTCCCTATTGAATGCGCGTGTTGAAGCGGCTGCTGAAGGGCTGGTCTGTGAAGGCAGGGCGTGTTTTCTGGGTACGGGCGGTCGGGCCGCAAGCAGGGTCAGCCGAGCTGCAGACCTGCGCGCGCTTCCCGGGAGTGTGGCAGGCGCGGTGTCAAGGGACGATGGTGGCCGTGTCCCACACGATGAGCGTGTCGCCACGGTCCTTGGTCATCAGGTGTTTTCGGTCGGGTGACATGCGGCAGTCGAGTACGACGTCCGTGTGGGCCTCGAGGGTGTTCAGGAGTTCGCCGGTGCGGGTCGACCGGATCTGCACGCGTCGGGCGTCAGGCACGGCCAGCCAGTCCTCGGTGGTGGCGAAACGTGTACGTGTCTGCTCCAGCGTGAAGCGCTCACGAAGGCCGGGCAGTTCCAGGACCCGGAGGCAGTGCAGGTCGCCGATCGCGATCCACGAGCCGTCCGGGGCCAGACCGAGCCGGTGGATCTCGTGCGGCTGGTCGGGCAGCTCCGCGAGCAGTCGGCCGGAACGCGGGTCCCAGAGCAGGATCTGACCCCTGCGGCCGCAGGCGGCCAGGGTTGCTCCGTCGGCGGCGAGCGCCAGATGCGACATCCCCTGCGACGTGGGCTTCGTTCCCCAGCGTTCGTTGGTGAGCGGGTAGACGAAGCTGCCGGTTGAGGTGTTGTAGGCAACCCACATGCCGTCGGGACCGTACACGGACTCACCCACGGCGCCGACCTTGAAGGGGAGCATTTCCTCGCCGCTGACAGCGTCCCAGGCCTGGGCCTTCTGGCCCACCGTTTTGGTCATGATGAATCTGCCGTCCGGAGCGACGGCGCAGTGGCGGAGCATGTCGGACGGGCCTCGGATCGCCCGTCGCAGGGCCTGGGTTTCCAGGTCGTACACGTGGACGAGCCGGTCGTTTCCGACCGCCACCAGCCATGTGGCGTCCGGCGCCAGAGCGAAGTCAAAGGTGAACCGAGGCAACTGCAGCACGGCACGGACCGCCGACTGCGGCTGGACCACGAACTGCCCGGCGACGGCGGGCTGCTCCGGTTCTCCGTGGTGGTCCGCATGCGCTCGCGGAAGCGGCATATGGCCCAGGGCCTGCAGCAGCTCGGCCTGCTTCCCCGGATCCAGCCGGGAGCCATGCTCCTCCCCGCTCATGACCTCGTCGATCACCGAAGCGGTGGCCCTGGACTCCGGGGAGTCGACCAGGGCCAGATCGGCCAGCAGGCTCTGCGCTCCGAACCGCTGGATCTTGGCGCTCTGCCAACCTGGAAACGTCACGAGTCTGGCGGCCTGAGCCGGGTCGCAGTGCTGCATGTGCCACACCAGATGCCGCCACCAGTACCCGGCGCCGGCGGGCAGAGCCGACCAGGGGTCACCGGGTTTCAGCAGTGCGAGGGCGTTGTCCACGAGCCGTCCGTGCCAGTCGGCCGCCTCGTCCGCCGACCAGCGCGACCTCAGGCGCTCGTGCAGGGCCTCTGGGACGGTCAGTCGCCACCTGCCGTCGTCGGCCTTGGCGGCGCGCACGAGACCCACGCGCTCGAAGTCCTCAAGCAGGACCAGGATGCGGTGGATGTGGCGATTCGGTCCGGAGTCCACATCGACCCAGGCCTCTTTGACCTCGGTCATGTCCAGTTCGGCGCCTGGAGGGACAGCCGCCAGACGCCGGGCGTCGAGGGAATCCGAGCAACTGAGCCCCAGATCCTCCAGCGCCCTGCCGATATGGTCATCGCCCCAGTCTTTGTAGCCCGTTACCTGCTCCCAGTGCTCCCTGAGCTGGCGATCGAGCCGACGCCGACCCCACCGTGTTCTCATCACCTGTGCCTCCCCCACCCGGACACCCAGTGAAACAGTCCGAACGCCTGTATGCAGGCATTCCCTCCAGGCCGGCGCGCGAACTACGGGCGAGCCCTCAGCCCGGTGCCGTCCGGCGCCTGCCTGGTCAGGCTCTACCTCACACAGCCCCACCTTTCGCATGACCGCCGCTGGCCGCACGTATCGTCCACATGGCCAGCGTTGGGCTGCCGACCACCTTGACAGGGCAATCGTCCACACCTTCACGGCAATCAGACGTCCGGGAACGAGAAACATGCTCGGGCTCAACACGCTGACTTGCCAAGGAAGATGAACGCGACCGGGTAGAGGTGATCCTCGGTCGGGTCGTCGATCCCAGTGACGTGCACGCCGCGATGGGCAACGAAGCCGCTGTCCGCCGCGTCGTCGGTGCAGGGAGTCCAGAGCTGTTCGACAGGGTGCAGGGTGCCGTCGTCACCCTCGCTGGTTTCGATCTCGTACAGGGCCGTGGTGGTCACGCGGCGCCCACCTCTTCGATGGCGGCCGCCAGGAGCACGGCGGCGTCGGTCTCGTACGGGTCGCTGTAGCTCTCGTGGTCGCTGACGTCGAACGGCGCGGCCTTGGCGGTGACCGTGAATCCGGGGACCATGGTGGCCGCCTTGCCCGCCAGCTCGGTGTTGAGCCGGTTGGCGTCGTGGCCGGCGAGCCAGGTCTGGTTATAGGGGCCGAGGCGGAGCAGCGTGTACCCGGTGCCGTCGCTGCGGTGTGCTTCGACGTGGACGCCGTAGTTCGCCGGGGCCATGCCGACGTCGTCGGGGAGGTCCAGGGCCACCGCGGCGTGGGTGAGCGGCTCGTAGGCCGGATTCCACGCACCGAGGATCTTGTCCGTCTCGCAGCGCAGCCAGCCCAGCCGCCGGTAGCGGGCGCCGTATGGCGCGTACGAGCCGCTGGGGTGTTGCAGGGCGACGGCGATGATGTCGGGCCCGCAGTCGTCACCCGGGCGCGGGTGGGCGCGCTCCACGAAGGGGCCGATCCGGACGGCGACGTCCTGGCAGCGGCCGGGGGTCCAGGGTTCCGGATCGCGGAGGGCGGCAAGCATCGCGCGGAACGCGTCGACGGCGGCCTGGTCCTCGGGGGAGAGGGCGCCGGGCGCGTGGCCGCAGCGGCGGAAGAGACGCTTCATCGGGTGGGCTCCTGTTCGCGGGTGGGGCGGGTCCAGGGGAGGGCGAGGGTGTCGCCGGCGGTACGGGGAACGAGGTGGCCGTGGAGGTGGAACACGGTCTGTGTCGCGTCCGGGCCGCAGGAGGTGACGTAGTTCCACTGACCACCCAGCTCCTGGGCGAGTTCGGCGGCACGCAGCTGCACGGTGGCAGAGACGACCGGGTCGGTCGTGAAGTCCGCGACGTGAGCCTTGGGGAGGACCAGGAGATGGCCCTCGGTGCAGCCGCCGCGGCGGGGCACGATCGCGAGGGCGTCGGTCCACTCGCGGGCGATCGTCGCCGGAGCGCCGTCACGGATGATGGCGCAGAACGGGCAGTCGGGTCGGGGGTGTTTGCGGGGGACCGGCGGCCGGTCGATGTGATGGTGTGTGACCGCGACAGCAGCGCCGGCCTCTTTCAAGCGACGGCCGATCGCGTCGGCAATGGCTGGGGCACGGTGACGGCCGTACCAACAATTCACCAGGAGCTGGATCGGGTGGTAGGCGTCGGTGGCGGCGCGCAGCGCGGTGACCTCGTGCACGGCGTCGTCGATGATGCGGGCCGCGCCGGGGGTGGCCAGGAGGTAGTCGCGTACGCCCGCGTCCCGGCCGGTCTGGCGGGCGATGGCGTCGGCCAGGGCAGGGTCGTTCGGCGGGTTCAGCAGGGCGTTGGTCAAGTTGATGGCGAGAACGGCGGCGCGGTAGCGCGGGGGCGGCGCGTCCTGCCAGCGCGCGCCGAAGCTGTCGATGAAGACGTCGTACGGCACAGGGCCTCCAGGAGAGACGGGGTGGAGAAGCGGCCGTGTGGATGCGGCCGCTCCTTGGCGGTCAGGTGGCGGCATGGGCGGTGCAGGCGAGAAGGGTGGCCAGGGCGCGGGGCTGGGCTGAGGTTTCCAGCGTCCACAGACGGACGGGCGTCTGATCGACTGCTGTGTCGATGAACGCCACTCGCCACCAGAGCCAGTCCGGCAGGCCAGCCTGGTGAGGCTCGGTGGTGCCGTAGCCGCTCGCACCCGTCACGCGGGCGGGCGCGTTCAGGGCCTGCGCCCAGGCCCGCAGGGCGCTCCTGTTCTCGACCTGGATCAGGGCGGCCAGTCCGAGGCCCCTTACGTCGGCGACGTCCACCGAGTCCGCGGAGAGGCTGGGGTGGGCGGCCAGGAGGGCGGCGGCCGCGTCGGAGGGTGAGGGGTAGGCGCCTGGTTGGGTGGGGGTCATGGGGTCCTCTCTCTGATGCTGTGGGCCGGGTGGCCACGGTGAGGACCGTGGCCACCCGGGTCGGTCCGGCTCAGTCGCCGGGAGGCTGGTGGCGTCGGCGCTCGCCGTCCGGGCTCGCTGGGTGCTGGGGGCCTGCTCGACGTGCTCGTGACCGTGCCGTTGGCCGGAGTGCTTCGGGTGAGGCCTCAAAACGGCCGGACAACGATCGCTCCGTGGGCTCGGAGAACCGCAACGTTGGGTGGCCCGGCCGGTTGCCGGCCGGGCCACTGGAAGTGTGGTCAGTCGCCGGTGGAGTCGGGGGCGCGGCGGGTGCAGTGCGGGATGACCACGGCGGCGGAGTTGCCGTGTTCGAGATACACCCGGCTGGTCAGGCAGCTCATCGGGCGGGCGCCGGGGCGGTGTCGTGGCCGTCTTCGTCTGTGGGGTGGGTGTAGCGGATGGGTTTGCCGAGGCTGTGGGCGTAGTCGATCTCGTTGCGGGTGCTGTCGCCGATATAGCCGTCGGGGTTGACGATGAGGACTTCGTCGGCGAGGTCGATCTTTTGGCGGTGCAGCGCGTCCAGTACCTGCTTGAGGCGGTCGGCCTGGGCAGGTGCCGCCCACAGCGGGTGGGGCTGCTTGAGGTTGCAGCCGGGCGCGAGGACGATGCGGCCAGCCGCGGTCTCGTACAGGTTGGCTTCGGCGAGCTCCTGCCAGTACCTGGTGGACCCGCACAGCACGACGATCTTCGGCCACTGCAGGTGTTCGGCCTCCTGGTCACGCACGAATCCGTCGATACCGCTGGCGGTGAGGCGGTGGACGGTCTTCCAGAATTCGCGGGCACTCATGCGGTTCCTCGTCTCTGAGCTGTCGGGGTCTTGGGTTGCCGGGGCTGCCGGGCTCGAAGGCCGGCGGCCGCCTTGGGTGTCACGGGGTGGTGGAGGTGCTCGCGTCGGCGGTTGCCGCCCGGGCGGTGCTTGCCTCGAGTTCGGCGTGGCGCTGCATAAGCTGGTCGATGGCCGTGTGGTCGGTCATGGCCGTCGTGATCAGGGCGCGCTGGTACTCGATGCCGGCGAAGACGCCGCGGTGGTAGCGGCACTGGTCCTGGGCTTCGGCGCATGCCGGGCAGTCCTCCCAGTCCAGCGCGTCATACGGCGCGGTCTCCGGTCCGGGGAGCTCCAGGACCGTCCGGAGGGTGGCTGCGGGGGAGTGGGGGCTGCTGGTGAACAGGTCCTCGTGCCAGGTCGGCGGCATCTCGCGGAGGGAGACAGCCAGGGCGGCCGCGATCTGCGGGTAGTGGTCGTACAGCGACGCCCAGATCCGCTTGGCCTCGGTGGCCGGGTCGAACTGCGGAGGCAGCTCGTAGGCCTCGCGGGCGTAGGTCCGGGTCTTCTCGCGGCGCTCCTCCCACGTGCTGGTGTCGATTCCGGCTTCTACGGCCGCGCCCAGGATCTGGGTGTCGTGGAGGATCTCTGGGGCCAGCAGCGACGCGGCGAGGGCCTCGGCTGCGGCGGGGTCGCGGCGGGCGAGCGCGGCCACGGCCTGGTCGGTGAGGAAGGCCGTGCGCTGCGTCCAGTTGTCGGCGTTGCTGTATGCGGTGGCCAGCATCCGGGTACGCAGACGCGTGAGTTGGGTGGTGTTGTCTGTCATGAAGGGGCTCTCCTTCGGAGGGGTGATGGCATCGCCGGGGCTGCGGGGCGGCCGTAGTCGGAGTCGGCGGTGGCCCCGCAGGTATGGGGTTGTGTTTCAGCTGGTGGGGCGGCTCGGCGCGAGGAGATCGTCGAACTGCTGGAACTTCTCCTCGCGGGTGCCGGTGACAGTCGCGCACATCACCCGGGCGAGCCGGTCGGGATCGGGTCCGGCGCTGCGGGAGAACAGGGCCGCGCACACCGGCTGTGCGACTCCGGGGAACACGCGGGTCGGGACGGGCGGTTGCATTCCTTCCGGTGTCAGGTTGATGACCAGTCCCTGGTCGGCGGTGCGGCGCAGTGCGGCGCGCATGCCGTCGAAGGCGGGGCTGGTGAGCCAGGCGGCGGGGGAGAGGAAGGCCACGGCGGCGGTGTGCAGTCGGGTCTCGAAGGCACGCCACAGTGCCCAGCGCCAGAAGTAGACGTGGAGGTTGGACAGGGCGTATTCCAGGCGGCCCTGCCCTGGGGTGCGGAATTCGTCGAGGCTGGGCCGCCACAGTTCGTCTGCGGCCCGGGCCTGGCCGGGGCGGGGCCTGCGGGCCTCGATCCAGGGGGCGGCCCCTTTGGCCTTGTCCTTGTACGGGGGGTTGCCGACGATCGCCAGCGGGCTCGGTGAGCTGAGGCGTCCGGCCAGGGCCGGGGGGATATCTCCGTTGAGGGCGTTGCCGATGACGATGTTGTTGTCGAGCCAGGTGATCGGTATGTGGCCGCCGGTCTCCAGCCAGCAGGCGGACTTGGCGAGGTCGACGGCGGCCGGGTCGGTGTCGATGCCGTACACGCAGGACTTCAGGACGTCGGCCATGACGGCCTGGATGGTGAGCGGTGAAGGGTTGTGGGTGCGGTACAGGAGGCCGACGTAGGCGGTGGCGAGGATGCGTGCGGCGGCGATCAGGAAGACGCCTGCGCCGCAGGCCGGGTCCAGTACAGAGACGCTCAGGACGTCGGCGGGGTCGTCGTCCAGGTGCAGGTCGGTGATGGTGCTCAGTGCGGCCCGGGTCAGGGGGTGGGCGATCTGGGGCGGGGTGTACCAGGTGCCGGATGCGCTGCGGGTGTCGGAGGCGAGTAACTGCTCGCGCAGGCTGCCGAGTTCCGCCGCGCCCCAGGTGGTGATGCCGTCGAGGTCCTGGAGGAGTTTGCGGATCCGGTGTGCGGTGTCGTCGGGCAGGTCGACGGGCCAGGGTTCCGGGAGTTGGCGGGCGGCGGCGACCGTGTTCACGGCGAGCCTGATGATCTGGCGGTGGCCGCCGTCGCCGGGGGCTTCGGCAGCAAGGGCCTCGAGGGTGGCCGTGGAGATGTTCATGAGGGGTCCGGTGCGGGCTGTCGGGTGCCGGCCAGGAGCCGGTACAGGTAGGTGTCGGAGAAGCCGAGTTCGGCGGCGATCGCGGTGACCGTCTCGCCGGCCGTCTGGCGCCGTCGGATGTCCGCGAGCTGGGAGACGGTGAGGCGGCGGCGCGGCACGGCGCCTGCCGCCCGGTTGCGTTCGCGGGTCTGGTCGGTGGCGGCCGTCGTGCAGGGCGTGCACCTGCAGGCGTGGTTGGTGTAGGTGGAGGCTTTGCCGTGTACGAGCTCGTGCTGTGGGCGGCCCTTGCGGCGGGCGACTGCGCGGGTTGGCGGTCGGCGCCTGGCCGCCGCGGGCGTGGTGGCGGCCCGGGATCCGACCCGCCGGTCCGTGCCCCATATGCGGGAGGGCTGTTCTCCCTCGTGCCACAGGGCCAGGAATCGCCTGCGGGCCTTGGAGACGAGGACGTTGAAGGTTCCCGGGGTGACACCGAGCAGTTCGGCGGCCCGGTGGTAGTCGCCGGTAGCGGCGAGCGCGTTCAGGGCGTCCTGTTGGCGAGGGGTGAGCCGGGGCCAGATCTGCGCCAGGGTGTGCCGGTCGACGATCCGGTCCTCGGGGGAGGGCGTGTGCGCGGCGGTGGTGGTCCAGTACCCCTCGAAGCGGGGCCGTGTTCCGGTGCCGGGCTGGTGGTGGTTGTAGCCGTGGGCCTGCAGACGCTGTCGCACGGCCTGGTCGCGGCCGCGCAGTCCGGCCTGGAACAGGTCGTGGCGGGTGGGCGGTTCGCTGGCCGTGAGCAGGTGCTCGACGATGGCGTGCCAGGCCGTGTCGTAGCGGTCCTCGATGTCGGCGGCGTTGTGCCAGCGGTCGGAGTGGACGACATGCCGGGAGATGTGGTGCAGGTCGTCCAGGGTGTAACCGTGCAGCGCGGGATCACTGTGCCGGCCTCGGTGGCCATCAATCGTTTCGCCCCGGGCTGCGGGGTGGGGTGTGAGAGTGAACGCCGCGACGGGCGCGTGGGCGCGAAGGACTGTTCCGGTCAGCAGGTCGGTGTCCAGGCAGACGTCAACGGTGCGTGAGCCGAGGGCGCCGCGGGCGTGCCGGTGCACTTCCTGCGCCAGATCAGCGGGAGTTCCGGCCGTGAGGGTGAGCGTCCGGGGGTGTCCCGTGGCGGTGAGGACGGGTGGGTCGAAGGCGAGGGTGTACGACGTCGTCAAGGCGGTGCCTTTCCAGGGGCGTGCATGGGAGAAGCGGCCCTCCCGATGAGGGAGAGCCGCTTCGTGGTGCCGCAGGACAGGGGGAACGTGGGCGCCCGGCGATGCGGGCCTCCCCGGGTTGGGCGGTACGAGGTCGGGCGCAGCGTGGCCGCCTTGATGGGCCGCCGCGCGGGGAAGGAGTGTCGGGTCAGCGGGCGGCGAGGGCGGCGCGGTGCTCCTGGCGGTGCGCGACAGCCGCAGGCTCGGCGAGGGCCTTGACGTGGTGGGGCCGGTCGACGTCGCCGTGCTCGCTGCACACGACCGCGTACGCGGTCCTGCCGGTGCATCCGGATGCGGGGTCGCGGGGATGGCCGGACGGCTTCACGGCGTGCTCGCAACGGCTGTTGTCGGCGTGGCGGGGTTCGATGCGGACGGTGATGCGCATGAGGTGCTGCTCCTTGTCGCAGACGAGAGAGCGCCGCGCCCCGGCCGGGAGGCGGGGCACGGCGCTCGGGGTTGAGGGGGGTTAGAGGGTGTCGGTGACCACGAGGAACTAGTCGCTCTTGAGGTCCATCACGACGCGGGCGTCGATGCCCTGGTCGCGCTGGCCGGAGGCGAACTCTTCCGCCGGCCACGAGCCGCGAGGGGCTCCGGCGGGGAACCGCTCCAGGACGGTACGGGGCCGCTCGGTGGTCGTTTCCATCACCCGTCGCCGCCGTTCACGCGCTCGTGGATCTCGATCAGCGTGCCGATGGCGTCGGGGTTTTCCGCCGTGCCGACCCACTGCCCGCGTGCGGTGAAGACCGGGACCGTATTGGTGTCTGCGTCGAACACCACGACGTAGTCGCCGTACCTGTCGAGGACCATCTCCTGCAGGGCCCGGGCCGGTGCGGTGGCCAGCACTTCCAGATCGTCGACGGTGAGCCGGGCGGGCTCCGCCGGGTTGTCACGTTGGGTGAGGACGCCAGAGACGTGCAGCAGGTCACCGGGCTGGATCTCGGTGAGCAGCGCGTGCGCGATCCGGGGATTGCCGGTGGAGCAGGACCAGACCACGTCGTCCACGACGTCGTCGGTGGGCGAGACGACCAGCTGGAACCGGGCGGTGCACGGCGCGTCGCCGGGTGTGGGGACGGTGTAGAGGTAGCCGTCGATGGTGAGGGGCTTGGTGTCCATCAGCTCGCCTCCGCCAGGGCGGTGGTGCTGTTGGCGGCGTCGTACGCGTCCAGGACCGTCTTGGCCGGGGTGCCCCGGTCGGCGACCTGGTGGCCGTTGGCCCGTGCCCAGGTCCGGATCGCGGCCAGCTGCTCCTTGCTGCGCTTGCCGTTGAGCTCCGGGGCAGCGGCCACGGCGGTGGTGGTGGCCTGGTCCTCGGTGGCGGCGCGGCCGCCGGCCTTCGCCTGGCGCAGCTGTGCCTGCGCGGCCTCCAGTTCGGCCCTGGCCTTGGCGACCCGCTGCTCTGCCGCGTGCTGCGCGGCGTCAGTGGCACGGCGTTCGGCCAGCTCGGTGAGGTCGCCGCGGACGCGGGCGGCCCGGTTGCGGATGGTGGCGGCCGGGTGGTTCTCCGCCCACGCGAGCAGGGCCTCGATCCTGTCGGCGTCCGTCGTGCTGTCGGGTGCCGGGGCGGCCGTCTGCGGGGTACCGGTCTTGTCCTCGGTACCGGTGCTGTCCTCCGTGTCCGCGTCGGTGGCAGGCAGTTCGGCGTGCTGGACGGCATCGGCGAGTTCGCTCTCCGACAGTCCGAGAGTGTCGCGTACGTGCTCGGGGCTGTCGCCGTTGTTCAGCATGGAGGCGGCGGTGGCGGTGAAGGCGTTGACGGGCATCGGGACTCCGGTCGTCGGGGTGTCGGCGGTGGTGAGGTGGGGGAGCAGGCGTACGAGGTCGTCCTCGTCGCAGGGCAGTCCGAGTGCGCCCAGCAGGTCGGCCAGGTCGTCCTTGTCACGGGCCTGGTGGGCGACCACCAGGGAGGCAGCGGCGCTCTGGCCGCTGCCGATCGGGGTGAGTTCGAGGGCCTCGGCTTCGAGGGCCTCTTTCATGTCGGTGAACACGGCTGGCCCTCCTACGCGGCGGTGGTGCGGGGCTTGCGCTGCTCGAGGTCCAGGAGCTCGCGGTTGCGCTTCTTCTGGGCGTCGGTGAGCGGCCGGGCCTTCGCGCCGTGGCGGTGCCAGAGCGGGGACGCGGGCGGCTCGGGGTAGGCGAGGACGTGGTCGACGTCGCGGTGGGTGCTGCTCATGGGGTCCTCCGGTGGAGGGAGTTCAGGCGTGGTCGTCGCCTTGGCCCTTGGACTTGGGCTTCGGCTTGGCGTCGGAGGCGAACCGCCCGAGGCGGGCCTCAACGGGGTTGGCGGTGATCCAGTCCTCAGCGCATGCCTTGTGCACGGGCTCGCCGGAGTGGGAGCGCATGGGTGTGGGCCGGCCGCACAGTGCGCAGGGGCGGTCCTGCCAGCGGTCGAAGTGCTGGCTGTCGCGCCAGTCGAGAAGTGCGCCGGGAGCCGGGATCAGGCCCGGCTCGAACGGCGGCTTCTCCTTCTTGCGTCCCGTGCGGGTCACGGCCGGAAGTCGGGCAGTTGCTGGAACACCTGCGCCAGCAGGTCCGGCGTCGGCTTCCAGGCCGGAAGCGCGCCCGTGGCGGGCACGGGCAGGGCGAGCTCCTGGACGTCGGCGAGGACCAGGTGGTGCGCGCCGCGCTGCGCCCAGGGGCTGGTGCACTGCTCGGGCCCCCGGTCCAGGTGGCAGCCGGTGAGGCGGGCGACGCCGATGACCGCGCCCAGGTGCAGTTCGCGGCCGCGGATTGCGGTGGCGACCAGCGGGTCGCGCAGGGCGGGACGCTCCAGCTTCAGTCCGGCGTGGATCAGGATCCAGCCTCGCCAGGGCCAGTTGACGGGCCTGTTTTCCGGGTTCTTCCCGGCGAGGATGCAGGTGGCGTAGGGCTGGCGGATGGTGATGCCGCGGATCCAGTCGCCGCCCTCGAGTTCGGTCGTCATGCGGCACGCTCCAGCAATGCGGTGCCGGGGCGGCCGGCGCGGCGGCCGTTGACCGTCGGTGCTTCCAGGTCTTCGATCTCCGCCCAGCCGTACCGGCCGGAGTGCTTGGTCCGGTACATCGAGACGTCCGCGCCGCGCAGCAGGGCGGGCAGGACGTGGATGCCGAGGTAGTCGGGGACGGCGGTGCCGACCGACGCGGCGACGGCGAGCGGCCCGGCCTCGGTGGGCACGGGCTCGTGCAGCGCGCCCATCAGCTCCGCCAGGCGCTGCTCCATCGCGTCGTTCCCCGCCTGGGTGTCCACGCGGGTCGCGACCGCGAACTCATCCCCGCCCAGGCGGCCGACGACTCCGTGCGGTCCGGCCCAGCGGGCGAGGCGCTCGCCGGTCGCGGCGAGGACCTTGTCGCCCGCGGCGTGGCCGTAGGTGTCGTTCAGGCCCTTGAAGCTGTCGAGGTCGACCAGGCAGACCAGGGAGTCCTGCCGGTGGCGGGCGAGGAGGCGCCGGGCGCGGCGCTCGAACGCGGCGCGGCGCTGGGCTCCGGTGAGCGGGTCGCGGCGTTCGGCCGCCAGGCGCCGGTGGAGCGTGAGCGCGTGAACGGTCCAGCCGGCGAGCGGGACCGCGAGGGTGGTGATGATGAGGGCGCGTTGTCCGATCGGGGTCGCAACGCGAGTGACGGGGTCCATACTTGGATCTCCCTCTCTCGTCTCGTACGGGATGGGTGACCCGGGACGGTCGACTGGTTTTCCGGCCTGTGACGGCCGTCCCGGGGCGGAGCTACAGCGCGAAGTCGCTGCGGTTGGTGCGGGTCGTGGCGCAACACCGCGCCTGTCCCGGCCGGGGCGGCACGGAGAAACGCCGCGTTCCTCGGGGAAGGGTCAGCCGGTCCCGCTCGCCAGGATGTCGGCGAGGTGGTCCAGGGCGCGGCGCAGCAAAGGGCGGTGCGCGGCATAGAGGGTGCGTCCGGCGGCGGTGATCGCGGCGTCGAGCTGGTCGAGGGAGCCGAACGGCCACCAGTTGGCGTCGGCCGCGTCATCGGCCGCGACGGCGGTCACGGTGGCGGGTAGCAGGTAGAGCGCGCTGGTGGACGCGACCCACGCGTGATCGCTGTTGCGCCAGTCGTCCACGAGGTCTCGGCCGAGGATGACCGGACGGTGGCCGGCCAGGTCGATGCCGGCCTCCTCTCGCAACTCACGGACCAGGGCGGCCGGGGCGGTCTCGCCCGGGTCGACCATGCCGCCGGGGGAAGCAGGCGGGTTCGTCGATTTCTGGCCGGTGAGTCGCAGGAACCGACGCGTGAGTGGTTCACCAACAGCTATGAGTATGGCGGGTTCGCGGCC
>NZ_JBEYFS010000096.1:0-39975 GCF_040634475.1 Streptomyces sp. NPDC007095 | reverse complement strand
GTACGTCCAGTACGAGGACTTCCGGCCGGCACGCCGAGAGCACGCACCGGACGCCGCTCCTTGACGGGCAAACGTTGCCTGCCGCGGCACTAGGTCCGTCCCTCCCGCTCCTGTGCGTCCCTCAGTGCCGCGGACGCCGTGGCCCAGCGGGCTCGGACGACTCGGAATCCGGCCCGTTCCGCCTCGTCGCAGACGAGTTCGTCGTCGTCGACGAGGACGTGGATCTCCCGGTCGCGCGCGAGCCGGCGCAGGATGTCCAGCTTGGTGCGGCGGGCGGGCCTGCGGTCGTCGTTGCGTCGCATCCAGACACGCCCCTCGGGCAACCCCTGCGCGGCCAGCCACTCGACGGTGTCGCGGCGGCAGCGCTCGGGACGGCCGGTCAGATAGACCACCTCGCACTCCTCCGTGCTGCGCAACGCCAGGGCCACCCCCTCCGCGAGCGGCGGATCCTGCGGCGCGGCCGCGAAGAACGCGTCCCAGTCCCGCGGCTTGCGCTCCAGGAACCGCTGCCGGTGCGCGCTGTCCGCGAGCGTGCCGTCGAGGTCGAACACGGCGAGCGGCCTGCTGGTCTTCTCCCTGGTCTTCTCCGTCACGCGGACCACCCTAAACAGGGCCGCCGACACCCGGCACTCCATGGCCACCGCCCGCCCCTGTGAACCCGTAGTCCCCTCGCACCAACTTCCTTCACCACAAGCACTATTCACATCACCCAGCAAGCCCTTACCGTGATGCCTCGCACTGCTTGTTGCACAGCATGTCGCACAACATTCGGTATTTCGAACGAGAGCAGGGCGGTGAAGGGACACCACCGCCCGGTTCTTCGGCATGCGGAGGTCTTCGTGAACCCCCCACTCGACAGACGTCACTTCCTCGCCGCCACCGGCACGTCCACGGCCGCCGTGACCCTGGCCGCGGCCGGCGGCGGCACGGCCCACGCCGTGGCCGGGACCGACAGCTCGGGCGCCCCCGCCGCCCACGACGCCACAGCTCCCGTCAAGCCGTTCCCCCTCGGCTCGGTGACCCTCCTGGACAGCGCCTTCCGGGCCAACCAGCAGCGCAACTCCGCCTATCTGCGCTTCGTGGACATCGACCGGCTGCTCCACACCTTCCGTACGAACGTCGGTCTGTCCAGCAGCGCCCAGCCGTGCGGTGGCTGGGAGGGACCGAGCGTCGAGTTGCGCGGCCATTCGACCGGCCATCTGCTCTCCGGGCTCGCCCTCGCCTACGCCAGCACCGGGGAGCGGGCCCTGCGCGACAAGGGTCATCGGCTCGTCGCGGCGCTCGCCGAGTGCCAGGCCGCCTCCCCCGCCGCGGGCTTCGGCGCGGGCTATCTGTCCGCGTTCCCGGAGAGCTTCTTCGACCGCCTCGAGGCCGGGACCGGCGTATGGGCGCCGTACTACACGATCCACAAGATCATGGCCGGGCTGATCGAGCAGCACCGGCTGACCGGCAGCGGACAGGCCCTCGACGTCGTGCTGCGCCAGGCCGAGTGGGTCGAGCGGCGCACCGAGCCGCTGTCGTACGAGCAGATGCAGCGGGTGCTGGAGACGGAGTTCGGCGGCATGAACGACGTGCTCGCCGATCTGCACGCCCTCACCGGCGACACCTTGTGGCTCGCCGTCGCCGAACGTTTCACGCACGCCCGCGTCTTCGACCCGCTGGCCAGGAACGAGGACAGGCTCGCGGGACTGCACGCCAACACCCAGATCCCCAAGATGGTCGGCGCCCTGCGCCTGTGGGAGGAGGGCCTGTCCGACCGCTACCGCACGATCGCCGAGAACTTCTGGCAGATCGTCACCGGCCACCACACCTACGTGATCGGCGGGAACAGCAACGGCGAGGGCTTTCACGAACCGGACGTCATAGCGGGCCAGTTGTCCAACAACACCTGCGAGAACTGCAACAGCTACAACATGCTGAAGCTGACCCGGCTGCTGCACTTCCACACACCCCAGCGCACCGATCTGCTCGACTACTACGAGCGCACCCTGTTCAACCAGATGCTCGGTGAGCAGGACCCGGACTCGGCGCACGGCTTCAACATCTACTACACGGGCCTGGGCCCCGGCGCCTTCAAGCAGCAGCCGTCCTTCATGGGTACCGACCCGGACTCGTACTCCACCGACTACGACAACTTCTCCTGCGACCACGGCACCGGCATGGAGACGCAGGCGAAGTTCACCGACACCGTCTACTCGCACGACCGGCATCGGCTCCTGGTGAACCTGTTCATCCCGTCGCAGGTCAACTGGCGCGAGCAGAACATCACTTGGCGGCAGACCACCTCCTTCCCCGATCGGTCCTCGACCGTGCTGACCGTCACCGCCGGACGGGCCGCGCACCAACTCCTCGTCCGTATCCCGTCCTGGGCCGTGGATGCCCGCGCGACGCTCAACGGCCGCGCGCTGCCCGACCGTCCTGAGCCCGGCGGCCGGCTGACCCTCGAGCGGGAGTGGCGCGCCGGGGACCGGGTCGAGGTGTCGCTGCCCATGCGCACGGTCATCGAGCCCACGCCCGACGACCCCGACGTACAGGCGGTACTGCACGGCCCGGTGGTGCTGGCAGGGGCGTACGGGGGCCGGGCGACGCCGTGGCTGCCGCGCCTGGACACCGGATCCGTACGGCAGGAGTCAGTGGACCCGCTGCGGTTCACCGCCCGCGCCGACGGCGAGGACGTCTCACTGCTGCCGATCTCCCGGATGCACCACCAGCACTACTCCGTGTACTGGCAGACCGGTGAACCGCCGTCCCCGCCACCGGAGTTCGCCGCCTGGCACCGTTTCGACGAGACCTCCGGGACCACGGCCGCCGACGCCACCGGGAACGGGAAGGCGGCCCAGCTCGTCGGCGGTGCCGCCTGGACGGCGGCCGGCGTGAGCGGTGGAGCGGTGGCCCTCGACGGCACGGACGGGTACGTACGCCTGGCCGACGACCTCCTCGCGGGCGCAGCCGTCTACACGCTGGCCGGCTGGGTGCGACTGGACGGCCAACCCGGCCTCTGGAGCCGGGTGTTCGACCTCGGCACCGGCGTCACGGCCAACATGTTCCTCACCCCGCTCAGCGGCGACGGCACCCTCCGCTATGCCATCACCGCCGGAGGCGCGGGTGCCGAGCAGCGCATCGACGCCGCGCCGTTGCCCACCGACCGCTGGGTGCATGTGGCGGTGACGTACGGCGGCGGGACCGCAGTCCTGTACGTGGACGGGCAGGAGGCCGGACGGAACGCCCAGGTCACCGTGGACCCGCGCTACTTCGGCAACCACATCCGTGCCGGCTACCTCGGCAGGTCGCAGTATGCCGACCCCTACCTGAGGGGCGCGGTCGACGAGTTCCGTGTGTACGGCAAGACCCTCACGGCCGAGGAGGTCGCCGCTCTGGCCCAGGCCCAGGCGGCGCCACCTCGACGTGCGCGCAGGACGGGTGGGGACGCGGAGCCGTCGCACCCCCACCCGGAACGACAGAAACAAGGAGAGCCGCAAAAATGATCACCCCCGACCGGAACGCGTCCTCGACGCCGCTCAGCCCGTCCCGCCGCAGTCTGCTGCGCGCGATGGTCGCGATACCCGCAACCGCACTCGTGCTGGGCGAACTGCCCGGCCTGCTCGGCTCGGCCGCCGCGGCGGCCCCGGCCCGCGGCTCGGCCACCCGCTACACCATCGTGCCGTTCCTCAACAGCGACGACGGCACCGTGAACGTCTACCAGTCCGACGACGCGACCGACTTCCGGCTCGTCAAGGCGTCCGCCTACACCCCGCCCAGCAATCGCATCCGCGACGCCAGCGTGTTCAAGCACACCGACGGCTATTACTACATCACCTACACCACGCACACCTGGCAGGACGTCAGCACCACCATCGGCTTCGCCCGCAGCTCCGACCGGGTCAACTGGGCCTTCCTGTACGACTACACGGTCCCGCTCACCGATCTGTCCCGCGCGTGGGCCCCCGAGTGGTTCGTCGACAGCGACGGCAGCGTGAACGTCATCGTGTCCTGCTCGACCACCGACGACGAGTGGATCTTCACGCCGTATGTGATGAGGGCCGCCAACTCCGCGCTCACGGCGTGGAGTTCGCCCGTGGCTCTGTCCGGTATCGGCACCAACCACATCGACACGTTCATCGTGAAGATCGGCTCCACCTACCACGCTTTCCCGAAGAACGAGACGACGAAGTACATCGAGTACGCCACCGCGTCCAGCCTGACCGGGCCGTACACCATCACCCGCACCGGCGACTGGGCCGGCTGGGGCGGCACGCGTGAGGGTCCCTCGGTGATCCAGCTCGACAACGGGGCCTGGCGGATCTTCTTCGACGGCTACGGCGACGGCAGTTACTACTACAGCGACAGCTACGACACCTTCGCGACCTGGACCGCCCCGAAGAAGCTGCCGGGCATCTCCGGAACGGCCCGGCACTTCACCGTGATCAAGGAGACGGTGTCCGGCGGGGTGAGCCTGGCGACCGATGTCACTCGTTCCTTCCGGTCGGGCAACTACTCCGCCCGCTACTGGCAGGAGCAGTCCGCGCTGCTCAACCTGCCCGTGGTCACCGACTCCAGCACCACCGCGGAGAAGCAGGCGTCCACCTTCACCGTGGTACCGGGCCTCGCCGACGCGAACGCCTGCTCCTTCCGGGACGCGGCGGGCAACTACCTGCGCCACTGGGACTTCCGGGGCCGCTTCGACGCCAACGACGGTACGTCGACGTTCGCCAAGGACGCCACGTTCGTCATCCGCACCGGCACCCCCGACGGCACTGTCCGCTTCGAGTCGTACAACTACCCGGGCTACTACCTGCGCCACTACGACTACCAGCTCCGAGTGGACGTGTCGGACGGCACCGACCTCTTCCGCCAGGACAGCTCCTTCGTGCCCGTGACGGCCTGGGCATGACCTCCGCAGCCTCAGCCGCAGCCGCAGCTTCAGCCGAAGAAGAGAGGAAGATGCACCCGATGAGCGACCGCCCCAGCCCCCTCCAGCCGTCCCGCCGCACCGTGCTGGGGGCGATGGCCGCCCTCACCGCCTCCTTCGCGATCGGCGCCCCGTCCGCGCGCGCCGCGACCGGGTCCGCCTACGTGATGGGCTACTTCACCGAGTCCCCGAACGGCCTCGGGGACGACTACGGCCTCCACCTGGCCGTCAGCACCGACTCGCTCCAGTGGATGCCGCTGAACCAGAACAACCCGGTCGTGACCCCGACCGGGGGCACCGGCGGTCTGCGTGACCCGTTCGTCCTGCGCAAGCAGGACGGCACGTTCGTGGTGCTGGCCACCGACCTCAAGGGCACCGACTGGAGCCTGCAGAGCCAGTACATCCATGTCTGGGACTCCGCCGACCTGCGCTCCTTCACCGGCTACCGGCGACTGAAGCTGCACGACATGGCCACCCACAGCTGGGCTCCGGAGGCGTACTGGGACGCGGGACGCGGCCAGTACGGGATCATCTACTCGGCCGTCAACTCCACGGGCCACAACGTCATCATGGTGAACTACACCACCGACTTCGTGACCGCGTCGACGGCGCAGGTCTTCTTCGACCCCGGCTACGACATCATCGACGGCGACCTGGCCGTGGGCGTCGGCGGAGTCAACTACCTTTACTTCAAGAAGGACCAGACGCTGGTGGGCGCCAAGTCGACCTCCTTGGACCCGGGCAGCTTCAGCGTGTTCAGCACACCCGTCGCGCACGGCGGCACCGAGGCCCCGATCCTCGTGAAGTCCCAGACGTCGAGCACTTGGTACCTCTGGGGAGACACCTACACCCCGAACGGGGTCTTCTACGCCTGGCAGACGAGCGACCTGGCCGCCGGCACCTGGACCGCCGTCGACCAGCGGCTCTACACCCAGCCGGTCAACTCCAAGCACGGCACCATCCAGCCGATCACCACCACCGAGTACGACAACCTCGTGGCGGCGTACGGAAAGCCCAGCTGGAACCGCATCAAGTCCTACAACTACCCGGACCGTTACGTCCGCCACGCGAACTACGTCGGCAGGATCGACGCCTACCCGTTCGACCCGTACACCGACGCGGAGTGGAAGCTCGTGCCGGGGCTCGCCGACAGCTCCGGGGTGTCCTTCCAGTCCGTCAGCTATCCCACGCGCTATCTGCGGCACTACAACTACCAGCTGCAACTGGACGTCAACGACAGCACGACGACGTTCGCGCAGGACGCCACATTCTACCGGACCGCGGGCCTGGCCGACACCTCCTGGTCATCTTTCCGCTCCTTCAACTATCCGGACCGTCACATCCGCCACGCAGACTACGTCCTGCGCATCGATCCCATCTCCACCAGCACCGAGAAGGCCGACGCCACGTTCTCGGTCGGCTACTGACCCCCTTCATCCCCTCCTCCCCAGTCCCCAGGAGACACCCCCATGTCACCTCTCCGAAGACTTCTCGCCACGCTGGCCGCGGCCGCCGCGGCCCTCGGCGGACTCACGGCGACCGCCCCCGCCGCGGCGGCCGCCGACTCGGGCACGTTCAACGTGCTCAGCTACAACGTGGCCGGACTCCCCGAGAGCCTCTCCAGCGCCTCGACCCCGCGCGACACCAGCACCACGGCGATAGGCCAGCGGCTCGGCCCGTACGACATCGTCCACGTGGAGGAGGACTTCAACTACCACTCCTATCTCTACGCCGGCGACACCACGCACGCCTACCGCACACCCACCAGCGGCGGCGCCGGGATCGGCAGCGGGCTCAACACCCTGTCGAAGATCTCCTACGACACCGACGACTTCGAGCGGGTGCACTGGAACTCCTGCCAGATCGACTCGGGTGACTGCCTGACCCCCAAGGGCTTCACGTTCATGCGGGAGCGGCTGGCCGAGGGCGTCTACGTCGACTTCTACAACCTGCACACCAACGCGGGCACGAACGACGGCGACCTGGCCTCGCGGGCGGACAACCTCAACCAGCTCACGGCCTTCATCCAGAGCCACTCCAAGGGCAACGCCGTCGTGGTCATGGGTGACACCAACACCCGCTACACGCGCACCGGCGACACGATCGCCGAGTTCGACGCGGCCAACGGCCTGACCGACGCCTGGGTCAAGCTCATCCGCGGCGGCACCCCGCCCGCCAAGGGCAGCGATGCGCTGGTCTGCGACCAGACCGGTGCCACCGTGCCCAACACCTGCGAGGTCGTGGACAAGATCCTCTACCGCGGCAGCAAGCTGGTCACGCTCGACGCCACGAGCTACAACAACGAGCACGCGAGCTTCCTGACCTCGGACGGGCTGATGCTCTCCGACCACGACCCGATCACCGCCAAGTTCACCTGGTCGCGCAACTCCGCCTTCCAGCTGAGCGACCAGTTCGGCGGCCCGCACGGGGACTATTTCAACGACATCGACAGTGTGCCGGCGGGGGCCAGGGCGTCCACCCTCACGCTGCGCAGCGGCTCGCGCGTCGACCAGATGGGACTGACGCTGAGCAACGGCACGACGCTGACCCACGGTGGTACGGGCGGCACCGCCTCGTCGCTCACGCTCGGCAGCGGCGAGTACGTCACCTCGGCGCAGCTGTGCCAGGGCGTGAAGGACGGCAACACCCGGATCTTCTACGCCAAGTTCACCACCAACCTCGGCAACAGCCTGGCGGGCGGTACGACGACCTCGGACTGTGTGACCCGCACGGCGCCGTCGGGCTGGCAGGTCGCCGGGTTCCACGGCCGCACCGGCGACGAGGTCGACAAGATCGGCTTCATCTACACCCAGCGCTGACCGGACACGGCCGAGCCCGTGGCTCCTGGTGTGCGCACACCAGGAGCCACGGGCTCACCTGCTCACCTGCTCACCTGCTCACCTGCTCACCTGCTCACCTGCTCACCTGCTCACCTGCGAGGCTCGGCTCGCTCACGAGGAGAGCCACTCGGTGGCGTTCAGCGCGAGCGCGGCGTTGGTGGCGCCGGTGTCGTTCCAGCCGTCGTACAGGGTGTTGCCGGACTGGCCGGTGCCGTCGTCGATCGGCGAACTGTCGCCCCAGAAGGCGACCTTGCCGCTGCCGAAGGTGCTGGTGGCGAAGAAGGCCCCGGTGTTGCCCGAGTAGCCGGAGCGGTAGAGCAGGCCCTTGACCGCCGAGTTGTCGGCGGGCTTCAGCGTGGCCGTCGTACCGTTGGCGATGAGGCTCTTGGTCACGGTGCCGAACGAGCCGTGCAGGACCGCGTTGGTGCTGTCGCTGATGGCCGCGGGGTAGCCCGAGCTGATGTTCAGCGAGTCTATGGAGAAGCCGAACGGGTCGGTGGAGTCGACGCTGTTGTTGGTCATCAGGTCGTTGAGGATCTTCACCGCGTCGTAGCCGTCGCTGTTGCGGTCGGCGCCGGTGTGGTCGGAGATCATGAACAGACCGCCGCCGTTCTTCACGAACGTCATGATCGCGGTCTTCTCGGCTGTGGTGAAGAGCGTGTTGGGCTCGGGCAGCACCAGCGTGTCGAAGTTCGACAGGTCGGTGGCCGAGGTACCGCCGTACGTCAGCTTGGAGCCCGAAGGCAGCGTGTCCAGGCTGTAGTCGCCGCTCTTCTGCAGGGCCACGCCCCACGAGGAGAGCGCGCCGGTCCAGTCGGTCTCGGAGGACGGCGAGGAGTCCTCGTTCAGCGGGTTCGGCTGGCTGGTGGAGATGATCCAGTCGGCGTTGCCCGCCGTCTCCGCGTGGCCGTTGTCGAACAGGACGCGATGGGTGGTGGCCGCGTGCGCGGGGGCGGCGGTGGTCGTCTGGAGCGCGGCTCCCGTGAGCAGCACGCCGAGCGCGGTGAGGGCGACGGCGAGTCTGTGGCGGGGCCTTGTGGGGGTGAGCATCCGGCTTTCCTCCATGGGTGGGGGCGGGGGAAGGGGCGGTGCGGGGCGCCGATCTGCGCGCGTAGAACGGCCGTTGAACGACTGCCGTCCGACACACCGGTGGACGCTACAGACATGATCAAGGCCGCCGGGAGGCCCTGCCGCGACTTATCATCAACCTCTTACCTTGCGCCACAACCGGCGCAGGATTCTGGCCAGTTGGCAACTCGCGCGGTGGCTGACCGCCGCAGTCGCCCGGTGATCCGTCAGGACGCGTCGACCAGCCAGGGCCTGACCTGCCTGCGCGCCTCGTGCAGCCGGGACTTGAGCGTGCCGAGCGGAATGCCGACGCGCTCGGCGACCTCGGCGTACTCCAGCTGACAGATGTCCCGGTAGACCAACGGCGCCACCAGATGCGGGTGTTCACGCTCCAGACGCTCCAGAGCCTCCAGGAGGTCGATGCGGGATCCGGCGATCACGCTCGTGGTGCGCGGGTCGACGTGCTGCGAGGCGTCGATGACGTCCGGCTGCTCGGCGGCCCGCCGCTTCAGCTCGCGGTACTTCTGACGAGCGCAGTTGGCGACGACCGTGTAGAGCCAGGTGCTGAACCGGCTGCGCCCCTCGAATGAGGTGATCTTCCGCGCCACCTGGAGGAGGACGTCCTGCGCCGCCTCCTCGGCGTCCTCGCGACAGGGCAGGAAGCGCCCGCAGCGCCGCACGACCTCCGGTCGGATCCCCTGGAGCAGCAGGTCAAGGGCTTCCGGATCACCCGAGGCCGCGCGCAACGCGAGCTCCTCGGTCGCCGCCGCGTCCTGCACTGGGTGCTCCCCTCGGTGTCGATCAGAGGCCAGGCATCATAGTTGCATGGACTGCCTCGGCCTGCTCTTGGGCGGCACGGAGGGCGTCCTTGCCCAATGGCCCTGAGAGCGGGCAGAGCGGCCGAGCCGCATCACGGAACGGAGCAGGGTGGACGGTCCGATCCCGCCATAGGCGTGCTGAGGGGTTCCCGCGGACATCTGGCTCGATCAGGCGGTCCGGGAGTTCAGCCCTGACTGCCCCGGTTCAGCAGAGCAGTCGTCCGTGCCCATGCCACACGGAGTGTGATCCGGATGGTGGTCGGAGGAGGAAGTGGAGGCGACGTGGGTCTGGCCCGTCAACAGCTTCTCGGAGCCGACCGTCCTGCCGCTGACGGCGGCGAACCTGCGCATGCCTCCGGTCTGTGCCGTGTCGCCGTCGAGAGCGTCGGCGCGGATGTGGTGCAGGCGGGTGTGCAGGGCCGCCACCGGATGCCCGGCGACGTCGTGGAGGTGGGGGACGACCGGGACGCGATTCGCGTGGGCCGGGATCACCGGGTCGAGACGGCGCCGGAGGCGACCCCAGGCCTCTGCCTCCAGGGCGGGACCGAGCACGCCCACGGACTGATCAGCACCCTGCTGTCGACCGTCGCGGTCCGGACGGACGAGATCCACTGTTCCGTGCCGGCCGGGCGGACGAACGGACTGACCCCGCCAGGACTCAGGGTCCGGACGGCAAGATCCCGCCCGGACTCTGAGGTTCGCCTCCGAACACGCGTCAGGTCCTGCATCCCGGCGTCAGTACGGCCCATGGGTCCAGCGGCCGTCGGTCATCGTGGCGTGCACGGGCATCGTGCGCAGGGTGTCCGTGTCGGCCTTCAGCGGGTCCACGTCCACGACCACCAGGTCGGCGGGGTCCCCGACCCTGATGAGCCGGCGCCCGCGGGCCGCCGCGACGAGCGCGTCCGGGACGGACAGGCGCTGCTCCGGGTGCCACGCGGGGCGCTCGTCATCGGTACGGCTGACGGCCGACGCGATGGCGAGCCAGGGGTCGAGCGGCGAGACCGGGGCGTCCGAACCGAACTCCAGACGGGCGCCGGCGGCCAGCAGATCGGCGTAGGCGAAGGCCCGCTCGGTGCGCCCGGCCCAGTGCCGGTCCGCCACATCACGGTCGTCCGTCGCGTGCCGGGGCTGCACCCCCGCCGTCACTCCCAACCGCGCGAATCTCGGGAGGACTTCGGGACTCAGCAACTGCGCGTGCTCGATCCGGCCGCGGCAGCGCACCGCCTCGAAGGCGTCCAGGGCCACGGTGTTGGCACGGTCGCCGATGGCATGCACCGCTGGTTCGATGCCGTGCGCGGCGGCGCGCCGCATGAGCCGCACCAGCTCCTGTGGTGACGTCTCCTCGATACCGTGGGAACCGTCCGTGCCCGCCAGCCCCGGATAGGGATCGCGGCACAGGGCGGTACGGGTGTTGAGCGAGCCGTCGGTGAAGAGCTTCAGCGGGCCCACCCGCAGCAGCCCTCCACCCACACCGAGTTCGGCTCCCGTGCGCAGTCCGCGCTCCACTGCCGTGTCCAGGCGGCTCGGATAGACGGCGGCCGCCACCCGCACGGCGGGCGGGGACTCGGCCGAGCGCCGCTCCCAGTCCGCGACCGTGTCGCCGTACTGGAAGTCGATGACACCGGTGACCCCGCGCGCGGCGGCGGCCTCGCAGGCGTTCGCGATCCAGCCGTCGACCACCTCGGCCGGCGCCGCCGGGAGGGCGGACAGGACCTCGTGGCACTCGTGTTCCCTGACAAGGCCGCTGGGATGGTCGCCCCGGCCGACGAGCGCGAGGCAGGCGGAGTTCAGCCATGCGGCATGCAGATCGGCGCTGACCAGGGCGACCGGCCGGTCGGGCAGGACCGCGTCGAGCAGCCGCTTGTGCGGGGCGTCGGGCCACAGCCCGTCCCGGAACCCGTACCCGAAGAGCACCGTGCCGTCGGACGCCCCGCCGCCGCGTTCCCGCACGATGTCGGCCACCGCCCGCGCGGAGGCGGTGCCGGACAGGTCGAGCCGGTGACGGGCGCTCGCCCACTCCGCCATATGGACATGGGCGTCCCACAAGCCCGGCAGCAGCACTCGTCCCTCCAGATCGAGGACCCGCTCACCGCCGGCCGGCATCGCTCGCCCCCTGGTGCCCTCCTCCGCGACGACATGGGTGACTCTGCCGCCCGCCACCCGCAGGCGGGCGAGCGGGCCACCCGCGCCGAGCCGCACCCGGTCGAGTATCAGCGCGGTCGCCGGGGACAGGTCTCCTCCTGGGAGCCCGCGCCGAGCGCTTACGAAGTCCGCCATGAAGCCTCCATCTGCGACGTACCTCTCTGATCCTCCCCCGCCCGGCGGGTGTTGGCCGCCGACGAGACCCTCGATACCGGGGAACGGCCCCCTCCGCACGGTGCCGCGTGCTCGGCGGCCGACCCGACCGGTAGGCTTCAACAGCCCGACCGTTGCCAGGAGCAGCACCCCGTCTGAGGACAGCGGCCACAGCGCCGTGCTCGTGGCATCCGCCCCGCCCTGGAGAGCAAATGCCCGCTGGTGAACAGATGCCAGGCCATCTCGACCGTGGTCGAACCCACTGGCTCACGGGCTTTCCGGCGGGTCGTCCATGCTGAGGGATCCCCTCGATCGGATCGGCCGCTACCGTCTGGACCGGCGTCTCGGCGCGGGTGGCTTCGGCGTCGTGTGGCTCGCCCACGACGAGGTGCTCGAGGCCGTCGTAGCCCTGAAGGTACTGTCCGACAACTGGGCCGACCACCTCGACGTCCGCGAACGTTTCCTCTCCGAGGCCCGGCTGCTGCGCAAGGCCGACTCGAACCGGGTCGTCCAGGTCTACGACATCGGTGAACTCCCCGACGGCAGGCCCTACTTCGTCATGGAGTACGCCGACGGAGGCACCCTCGCCGACCGGATCGAGGCCGGGCCGCTGCCCATCGCCGAGGCGCTGCGCCTGACGGCCCTCGCGGCGCGGGGCGCGGCCGCGCTGCACGAGGCCGGGATCGTGCACCGCGACATCAAGCCGTCCAACATACTGCTGCGCACCTCGTCCGGCGGCGCCGACCGCGTCCTGCTCGCCGACCTCGGGCTCGCCAAGAGCCTGGCGCAGGCTTCCGGGCTGACGATGGCGGCGGGTTCCGCGGGCTACACCCCGCCCGAGCAGGCCCAGCCCGGTTCGGGCATCGACGCGCGGGCCGATGTGTACAGCCTCGGCGCCCTGGGCTACCACCTGGTCACGGGGTCGGTCCCCGGGCCGCCCGGCAAGGTCGTACGACCCGAGCGACTCCGTACGGATCTGGCTCCGGACGTGCAGCGGGCTCTGCTGCGCGCCATGGAACCCGACCGCGAGCGGCGCTGGCCCACGGCGCTGAGCCTGGCCGTGGAGTTGGAACGGCTGGCCGAACAGGTGTCGATGGGGGCGGTCCGCGTGCCTCGGCGCCGTCGGCGGACCGTGCTGGTGGCCGTGGCCGTGGCCGCCGCGGTCGTGGTCGGCGCGGCCGGTGTGACCGCCTCGCTCCTGACACGGCGGTCCGACGCCCCGTCCGTGACGGTCGAGGACGCCTCCGGGCAGGTCTCGGTCGCGGTTCCGCACGGGTGGGGCCGTCAACTGCGCGACTCCGGGTGGAATCCGCGGACCGTGGGCCTGTCGGACACGCACGAACCGGGTCTCGCCGTCGCGGACGACCTGGCGAAGTGGCAGAACCTGCGCTCGGGCGTGGACGGGGTGTTCGTCGGACTGAGCGAACACGGCGACGTGCGCGGCAGGGTCGGGGCGATCGCCCACACCGACTGCCACTACGAGGGCAGCCACACCTATACGGGCACGCGCTGGCACGGGCTGATCCGGACCTGGAACGCCTGTCCGGGAGGCCATGGCTCGCTCACGGAGGCGGGGCTCAGCTCGGCGGGTTCAGCGGGCGGGAACCAGCAGCCACAGCTGTACGTCCAGATCCGCCAGACCGCCGGCAGCGCCGCGACGACCGACCGGGTACTCGGCTCCATACGGACCGGAGACTGACGAGCGGGAGACTGACGAGCGGCGCCGAGGCCCGCGAGGCCCGGATCACGGTCCCTGTTCCGGGGTCCGCGGAAATCGCGCGCCCGGTCCGCGAACTTTTTCGCGTGCCCGAGCATCGGACACTGGTGACAGAGCACAGAGCGCCGTTCGCACGCCGAGTCAGCGCGCGTGCGGCGAATTCCAAGGAGTGTTGACATGGCGACCTTCCGGCCCGGCGACGCGGTTCCCGTCCGCCGCCCGTCCTCCCCCACCCACAGGGCAGCGCTGGTCGCGGGTGTCGCGCTGCTCGGCCTGCTCACGGCCTGCGGCACCGACCACGGCGCCCCCACTCCTCCGCAGAAGCTCTCCGGCACGGCCGAGCCGGCTTCCGGCGACAAGACCACGGACACCACCGGTACGGGCGCCGGCCCGACCGGTTCCTCCACGCCCTCGGCAGCGGCCTCGAACTCGTCGTCGACCGGGAGCGGCTCGTCCGGCAGTACCCGGTGCCACACCTCGGAACTGCGCGCGACGGTCGGCGGCAACAATCCGGGCGCCGGTCAGGAGAACTTCCCCGTCGTCCTCACCAACATCTCCCACCGCACCTGCACCCTGCGCGGCTTCCCCGGGGCGGCGTTCGTCAACGCGTCGGGCAAGCAGCTCGGGCCCGACCCGAAGCGCTCCGCCGGTACGCCGACGACGGTCACGCTGACGCCGGGGCGGAGCGCGTGGGCGGGGCTGACGTTCTCCAATCCGGAGATCAGCGGCGCTAAGACGGCGACACCCGCCACGCTGATCGTCACGCCGCCCGACGAGCGGGACCCGCTCAAGGTGGCGTGGCAGGGGGGCGAGGTACCGGTGTCCGGAAACGCCTCCTCGGTGTCCCTGACGGTCGTCCACTCAGGCACCGGAGCCTGACCCCACCTGTCCCGCTCTCCGCCGGCCCGCCTTCCCCGCCCCGCCATCTGTCACGAAGACGGCGGGGCGGAGAACTGCTGCGGGCGTACCGAGTCGTAGCGAGCGCCGGCGAGGCCGGCGAGGCCGGCGACGAGGACTCGCTCCCCAAGGCTCACCCCCTCAGTCGCCCGGAACGGTTTGTCACGGAACAGCAACACGTGCCGATCCCTGCGACCTTTCCCGACGATCCACGCATCACACCGTTTGACGCACCCCGCAGAGCGGCGCGTCACAGGAACGGAAGCTCCCGCCCGCGGGTGGGAGCCGGATCAAGGACATCGGGGGTTCAACATGACCGGCATCTCACGCAGGCATCTGCTGGCCGCGACGGCATCGGCGGGCGCGCTGGGCGGCCTGGGCGCGCTCTCCGCCTGCTCGGCGAACGACTGGTCCGTGGGCAGCAGTGGGAAGGGGGACACGATCGGCAAGTCCCCCAAGCCGAAGCTGATCGGCGACGGCTCCACCGCCGACACCGGGGCCCAGCCCAAGCAGCCGAAGGCCGAGCGGCTGAAGCCGGGCGAGCGCCCGCCGCAGTTCGTGGTCTTCTCCTGGGACGGCGCGGGCGAGCTCAGCAACAAGCTGTTCTCCCGCTTCCGCAAGGTCGCCGCCGACCACGGCGCCTCGATGACGTTCTTCCTCAGCGGCATCTACACGCTGCCCGAGTCGAAGAAGCACCTCTACAGCCCGCCCCAGCACCCCGTGGGCGCCTCCGCGATCGGCTACCTCTCCGACCGGCACATCCACTCCACGATCCAGCAGATCCGGGCCGCCTGGCTGGAGGGCCACGAGATCGGCACCCACTTCAACGGCCATTTCTGCGGCGCGGACGGGGTGCGCCGCTGGTCCCCCGCCGAGTGGCGCAGCGAGATCGCCCAGGCGAAGAAGTTCGTCACCGAGTGGAAGACCAACACCGGCTTCACCGACCTCGATCCGTTCCCCTTCGATTACGAGAAGGAGCTGATCGGCGGCCGCGCCCCGTGTCTGGAGGGCCAGTCCAACCTGCTGCCGACCGCCGCCGCCCTCGGCTGGAAGTACGACGCGAGCAGCCCCGGCGGCCTGCAGATGTGGCCCGGCAAGGTCCAGGGCGGCAAGGTCTGGGACTTCCCGCTGCAGTCCATACCCTTCCCCGGCCACTCCTTCCAGGTCCTGTCGATGGACTACAACCTGATGGCCAACCAGTCCCACGCCAACCCGCTCGGGGACAAGTCCATGTACGACGCCTGGCGTGCCCAGGCCCGCGACAGTTACCTCGCCGGCTTCCGCCGCGCCTACGAGAGCAACCGCGCCCCCTTCTTCATCGGCAACCACTTCGAACGCTGGAACGGGGGAATATACATGGACGCGGTCGAGCAGGCCATCGAGCAGATCGCCGGGCACGACGACGTGCGCCTGGTCTCCTTCCGCCAGCTCGTCCAGTGGCTGGAGGCCCAGGACCCGGCCGTACTGCGCAAGCTGCGTACCCTCAACCCCGGGCAGTCGCCCCTCGGCGGCTGGGCGGAGTTCCTGGGCACGGCGGCCTCGCAGTCGGCCACGGCGAGTTCCTGACGACTCGGGCGTCGGCTACAACTCCGCGCACGACCGCGGCCGGGCGCGCGTGGCCTGGCCGCGGTCGATGTGACAGTCCCGGACGGTCAGCGGTGGACGCCCTGGCCGCCGACGTCTCCGTAACCGCCGTAACCCCCGTAACCGCCGTAACCGCCGTACCCATAACCGCCGTAGCCGCCGTAGCCATATCCGTAGTCGTACCCGGGTGCGCCATGTTGTCCGCTCGGTGGCGCGCAGTAGTAGTACGGGGAGCAGTCGTGGGCGGGTGACGAGGCCGAGGGCGCGGGCGTCGAGGGCTGAGGCGACGACTTGGGGACGGTCGGCGACGGTGACTTCGACGGCTCGGGAGAGGCCTGACCCGACGATGTCTTCGTCTGTCCGGCGGAGTCCCAGTTGACCGCCTCCATCTGGAGCGAGGGCGACGAGGTGTCCATCGTCCAGTGCTGGTCGGACTCCTCCTTGCGGACCTTGAGGACCAGGGACGCCTCGCCCTTGGTGGAGGCGGGGGTGAGGGCCAGGTCCTGGTTCCAACGGGGCACCACCGTGCCCTGGAGGGTGAAGTCGTAGCGCACGTTCTTGGTGCCCGGCTGCGACTCACCGGTGCAGGGCGCCAGTTGGACCGAGTAGCCGAGGTGGGAGTCGAGGCAGAGGTCGGGGGCGGCCAGGTCGCGCAGCAGTCCGTCGTCCTCGTACGACCATTCCTGGCTCGCCGCCGAGGAGCACGGCGTGAGCGCGGTCTCCACGCCCTTCGCGGGCTTCTCGCCCACGATGCCGATGCACAGCCCGGTCTCGGTGTTGCGCAGCCGGCCGTGCACGCCGCCCTTCGACGTGGCGCCGGTGCCTATCCAGGACGGGTTCGATCCGGGCGCCTTGGCCGGGCCCGAACTGGGCGAGCCCGAGGGTCCGGCGCCATCGGCCATGCCGGGTGCGCCGTCCGAGTTCTGGGTGACCCACAGGACCAGCGGGACCAGGATCATTCCGCTCACGGTCAGCGCGGCCAGCGCGATGTTGTTGCGGCGCGGGGCACGGCGGGAGGAGCGCCGGGGCGCCTTGTGCGCCGGTGGGCGGGAGTCACCGGAAGCGCGGCTGCGCGGCGCGGGGCGCGGGGGCTCGCTCGGAACGAGGGGCGCGTGGCTGGGCAGGGGAGGGATTCTGTGCGCGGCCGGGACGGTGTCCGGGACGTCCGTCACTTCCACGATCGCGTCGACGCGTCCGGGGCGGGAGTCGAGGTAGGCCGCGGCGCCCCAGCCGAGCAGGGCCTCGGCCAGCGGCAGCGCGAGGTCGCCGTTGAACCGGCTCAACTGGTCGGCGGTGTGACGGCAGTGCCGGCAGCGGCCCATGTGCCTGCTCAGATCGGCGTCGAGGCCGACGCCACCGCGGCGCAGGGACACATCGAGCATCCGGTGGAAGCGGCGGCACTCCTCCTCCGGGGCCAGTTCGCGGTGGATCTCCAGGCAGCCCTCGCGCAGGCGTTCCCTGGCCCGCCGCAGTTCCACCAGGGCGTCCTCGTCACCGACGCCCAACAGCGCGGCCGGTACGGCGAGTTGCTCGGCCTCGACCTCGGTGTGCCACAGCAGGCAGCGGGCGGGCTCGGGAAGCCGCTGGAACGCGCGGGACAACTGCCGTCTGTTCTCCGGCGGCAGAAGCCGCGCCATGACCCGGTCGCGGCTGTCGGAATCGGCCAGCAATTCGGGATGGAGCATCTCCCGCCGTTGGTCCCCGAGCCATTCTGCGGTCATACGCCGTACGGTGACCAGCAACTGCGGCCGCCAGGCGGCCGTCGGCCCGGTCTGCCGCAGCGATTCACCGAACAACCGGGTGAAAGCGGCCGTGGTAAGCATTCCGGCGGGACGCACACCGTTGGTACACAGGCGCGCGTAGGCGAAGACCGCTTCCCAGTGGCGGTCCAGGAGTTCCCCGACGGGATGGTGCGCGGGCGTGTTCCCCGAGCTCTTCTTCAGGTCCGCCGCGAGCCGCTCATCCGAAACTTCGAACAAGCGACCGGGCGTTGGGGAATGAGACAGCACTGCGTCATTCACGTCCGCTTTCCTCCCAAAGGTAACGCAGGAATTAGTCCATACCAATGGGTATGTAGCCCGCCCGCCGAGCGGAGGGACTACCCATGGGGGGCTGTTACCGCAATCACCCCCGTCAGCTCTTTTGAAGCGAGGGGCGCGCGGGCACACCGTGCGCGCGCAGAAGGAAGTGAATTGTCTGCACGCCAACAAGGCACACCTTTGCACAGCGCGCCGAGCCGAAACAAGAGATCTCGTCACCTTCCGTTTTCCGTCGAGCGCGGACGGATTGACCGAACGTCAGCCGAGGTCCCCGCAAAGGAAATTCGGAATCCCCTACGACCATCGACCGAGCAGCCGTACGCAAGCCCCCGCCGACCAGGCCTCCGGAGGCCGGAAAGGCCGTCACCGACCCGTTGACGGCCCGACATGCCCATGCCATGCTCTATATTGGGAGCGCTCCCATTCTCCGTCGTCCACCTCTCGTGGCCGCGGCACAGGATTCACTTCACCGCTGGGAGCCGCTCATGTCCGCATTCCCGTTGCCCCGCCGCCGCCAAAGACACCTGGCGGCAGCCTTGCTCGCGGGGACATTACTCGTCGGCGGCCTGGCGACCGCCCCCTCCGCGACGGGGCTCTCCACCGCCGCCACGGCGACAACCGCCTTACGGGTCAACCAAGTCGGCTATCTGCCGGACGGTCCCAAGCGCGCGACCGTGGTCACGTCCGCCGCGCGGCCGCTCACCTGGCGGCTGCGCGCCGCCTCGGGCAGGGTGGTCGCCTCGGGGTCGACCGTCGGCCGGGGCACGGACGCGGCCTCCGGGCAGCCGACCCAGGTCGCCGACTTCTCCTCGTACGCACGGACCGGTTCGGGCTACGTCCTGACGGTCGACGGAATGGTCAGCGACCCCTTCGACATTCGCGCGGATCTCTACGACGGGCTGCGCTCCGACGCGCTGGCCTTCTTCTATCACCAGCGCAGCGGCATACCGATCGAAGCCTCCCTGGTGGGTTCCGCCTATGCGCGGCCCGCCGGGCATCTCGGAGTCGCACCCAATCAGGGCGACACGAACGTGCCCTGTCAGTCCGGGGTGTGCGACTACACGCAGGACGTCAGGGGCGGTTGGTACGACGCGGGAGACCAGGGCAAATACGTCGTGAACGGCGGCATTTCCACCTGGCTGCTCGTCAATTCCTTCGAACGGGCGAAGCGAGCGGGCACCGCGTCCGCGCTCGGCGACTCGACGCTGCGCGTTCCCGAGCGCGGCAACGGCGTTCCCGACGTCCTGGACGAGGCGCGCTGGGAGCTCGACTTCCTGATGCGGATGCAGGTGCCGGACGGCAGACCGTACGCGGGAATGGCGTTCCACAAGGTCCACGACGCCGCCTGGACCGGGCTGCCGACCCGGCCCGACCAGGACGCCCAGCCGCGTGAGCTCCACCCGCCGTCCACCGCCGCCACCCTCAACCTGGCGGCGACGGCGGCCCAGTGTGCCCGTGTCTTCCGGCCCTACGACACCGCGTTCGCGAACCGGTGTCTGACCGCCGCCCGCACGGCCTGGACGGCGGCGCGGGACAACCCGGCGCTGTACGCGCCGGATTCGGACAGCACCGGCGGTGGGGCGTACGGCGACACCCAGGTCACCGACGAGTTCTACTGGGCGGCCGCCGAGTTGTACGCCACGACCGGCGAGCGCGTCTACCGGGACGCGGTGACCTCCTCGCCCTGGCACACCGCCGCGAACGCCTTCACGCCCGGCGGCTTCAGCTGGGCCGACACCGCCGCGCTGGGCAGGCTGACGCTGGCGACCGTACGCACCGGGCTGCCCGCGGCCGACCTCGGGCGGGTGCGCACCTCGGTTACCGCCGCCGCCGACGGCTATCTGTCCACCATGGCCGGGCAGGGATACGCCGTCCCGCTCCCCGCCACCGGGTACGTCTGGGGCTCCAACAGCGCGGTCACCGACAACGCGATCGTCATGGCCACCGCCCAGGAACTGACCGGGGACCCGCGCTACCGCACCGGGGTGCTGGAGTCGATGGACTACCTGCTGGGCCGCAACGCCCTGGGCCAGTCGTACGTGACCGGATACGGGGAGCGGTACTCCGACAACCAGCACCACCGCTTCTGGGCGCACCAGTACGACCCCTCGCTGCCGCACCCGCCGGCGGGCTCCCTCGCGGGCGGGCCCGACAGCGGGCTGCAGGACCCGGTCGCGCAGGAGCACCTGCCCGGCTGCGCGCCCCAGGCCTGCTACATCGACGACATCGGCTCGTACTCGACGAACGAGGTGGCCATCAACTGGAATGCGCCACTGGCGTGGCTGGCCGCCTACGCCGCCGAGGACGACTGCGCGGGCGGCCGCTCGGGGCGCGTCAGCTGAGGACGCTTCCCGCCCGCCACTGGGTCCAGCTCATGTTCCAGCCGTTGAGGCCGTTGTCGGGCTGCACGGTGTCGTCGTGGGAGTTGACCACTTCCACGACGTCACCGATCAGCGAGTTCTCGTAGAACCAGTAGGCGGCCGTTCCGGTGTCCTTCGCGCCCTGGGTGTCGTGCAGGCCGACACAGCCGTGGCTGACGTTCTGCGCGCCGAAGGTCGAGGCGGACGACCAGTAGTTGCCGTGCACGAAGGTGCCGGAGGTGGTCAGGCGCATGGCGTGCGGGACGTCGGGGATGTCGTACTCGCCGCCGAAGCCGACGGTGGAGCCGTCCATGCGGGTCTGCAGATACTTCTCCGAGATCACCATCCTGCCGTTCCAGGTGGTGTGTTCGGGTGCTCCGGAGGTGATGGGGATCGTGCGCACCGCGCGGCCGTCACGTCGTACGACCATGGTCTTCTTGTCCGCGTCGACCAGGCTGGTCTGGTTGCGGCCGACGGTGAAGGTGACGTCCTTGTGCTGGACGCCGTAGCGGCCGCTCGCGCCCTCGACGCCGCGCAGCCGCAGGGCGAGGGTGACCTTGGTGCCCGCGGGCCAGTAGTTCTCGGGGCGGAAGTCGAGCCGGGTGTCGCCGAACCAGTGGGCGGCGATCTCGACTCCCGCCGTGGAGGTCACCGTCACCGCCTGCTCGACCGCCTTCTTGTCGGTGACGGCGTGGTTGAAGTTGAGCGAGACCGGCATGCCCACACCCACGGTCGAGCCGTCCTCGGGGGTGAAGTAGCCGACGAGGGTGGCCTCGGGGGCGATGGTGGTGAAGGTGGTGTTGGCCAGCGCCTCGCGGCCGTCCTTGTCGGTGGCGACGGCGCGGACCGAGTACTTGGTGGACGGCGAGAGCCTGCCGGACGGTGTCCAGCGGGTGCGGTCGGCGGAGAAGGCGCCGGACACCCGGGTGCCGTCCTCGGCCGTGACCGTCACCGAGGTGAGGCTGCCGCTGCGGACGGAGACGGAGAGCGCGCCCTCGACCGCCGTGTTCGCCGCGCCGGTCTTGGGCGCGACCGTGACGCGGGCGGTGGAAGTGGCCGACGCGGAAGCCGAGTCGGACGTCTTCTTCGGCTCGGACTTGCCGGACGTACAGGCGCTGACCACACCCGCGCCGATGACGGCGAGGACGGAGCGTCTGCCCAGCCGCCGGGCGGTCGCTGTCCGGGAGGTGCGGCGGCTGTGATCGTCGTTCACGCGGGAATCCTTTTTCCGTGCGGGGAGGGCCCCGCGCACCGGCGCGAGGCCCGACCTCTTCACTTGAACTCTAAAGTATCTTATTTAAGATTCAAGTAAAGCGAACCTGTGTGGATTCAGTGCCCCGCCGCGCGTCAGTGCCCACTGATCGCGTGGGGCGTGTACGGCTCCTCCAGCTGTTCGATCTCCTTCTCCGAGAGCTCCACGTCGAGGGCGGCCACCGCGTCGTCGACGTGTCCCACCTTGGTGGCACCGATGATGGGCGCGGTCACGGTGCTCTGGCGCAGCAGCCAGGCGAGGGCGATCCGGGCACGCGGAATGTCACGCTCGGCGGCGATCCGGGCGACGGCGTCGACGATCTCGCGGTCGCCCGGCTGGTAGAGCCTCTTGCCGTACTCGTCGGTTCGGCTGCGCTCGGTGGTGACGTCCCAGTCACGGGTGAGCCGGCCGCGGGCGAGCGGGCTCCAGGGCAGTACGCCGACGCCCTGGTCCGCGCAGAGCGGCAGCATCTCGCGCTCCTCCTCGCGGTAGAGGAGGTTGTAGTGGTTCTGCATGGACACGAACCGCGTCCAGCCGTTCAGCCGGGCCGTGTACTGGGCCTTGGAGAACTGCCACGCGTACATCGAACTCGCTCCGATGTAACGGGCCTTGCCCGCCTTGACCACGTCGTGCAGGGCCTCCATAGTCTCCTCGACAGGAGTGGCGGGGTCGAAGCGGTGGATCTGGTAGAGGTCCACGTAGTCGGTGCCCAGGCGGCGCAGGCTGTTGTCGATCTCCGTCATGACGGCCTTGCGGGACAGGCCGCGCGCGTTGGGGCCGTCGTGCATCGCGCCGTTCACCTTGGTGGCGATGACGATCTCGTCGCGGCGCGCGAACTCCGCCAGCGCGCGCCCGACGATCTCCTCGCTCGTGCCGTCGGAGTACACGTTCGCCGTGTCGAAGAAGGTGATCCCGGCGTCCAGCGCGCGGCGGATCAGGGGGCGGGCACCCTCGTCGTCGAGCGTCCACTCGTGGGGCCCCCGGTCGGGCAGCCCGAAACTCATGCAGCCCAGGCAGATCCGGGACACGTCCAGGCCCGTCGAACCGAGCTTCACGTACTGCATGTTCACTCCTGCTTTCCGTGGGGTGGAAGGGCTCCCGCCGACCCGGCCGCGGCGAGCCGCCGACAAGAGCTCCGGGGAAGCCATTCCCGATCGCCGTTCGCTTAGTCGCGAGGGCGCTGCACAGTACGTGCTGCCGAGGAGTTCGTACGACGGTCGGCGGGCCCGGGTGGATTCCGTGGCGGGATGGATGCGGGCTGCGGTCTGAGCTGTGATGATGCCTAGGACGTATCGCCGGATGCGAAACAGGTCTTGGACCCGGGGCACTCCCCGGACGCACGGTGGGATCACCGCCCCGGTGCCGCATCGAGGCGGACCCTGTTCGTCTTGTCGAAGGAATGCATCATGCGCGTATTCGTCACCGGCGCGACCGGATTCATCGGTTCCGCCGTCGTCCGTGAACTCCTCGAAGCGGGGCATCAGGTCGTCGGCCTCGCCCGCTCGGACGCCGCCGCCTCGGCGCTGACGGCCGTCGGCGCCGAGGCGCGCCGAGGCTCCCTCGACGATCCGGACAGCCTGTACGAGGGTGCCGCCGCGGCGGACGGCGTCATCCATCTGGCCTTCAACCATGACTTCTCGGACTACGTCGCCAGCGGCAAGCTGGACCTGCGTGCCGTCGAGGCTCTCGGAGCGGCGCTCGAAGGGACCGGCAGGCCGCTCGTGGTGACCTCGGGAACCCTGATGCTCACCATGATGGCGCCTGGTCGCCTCGGGACCGAGGAGATCGCGCCCGATCCCGGGTCGGAGGCACCGCGGATCGCCTCGGAGAGCGCGGCCATGGCCCTGGCCTCGCGCGGGGTGCGCACTTCGGTCGTGCGGCTTTCACCGACCGTGCACGGCGAGGGCGACAAGGGCTTCGTCCCGAGCCTGATCGGCATCGCCCGCGAGACCGGCGTGTCGGCCTTCGTCGGCGACGGATCGAACCGCTGGCCGGCCGTGCACCGGCTCGATGCGGCGCACCTGTTCCGGCTGGCGGTCGAAGCCGCCCCGGCCGGCTCGGTCCTGCACGGGGCCGCCGAAGAGGGTGTGCCCTTCCGTGACATCGCCGAGCTCATCGGCCGCAGGTTGAAGCTGCCGGTCGCAGGGATCACGGCCGAGGACGCGAGCCGGCACTTCGGCTTTCTCGCCGCCGCCGTGCCCCTCGACAACCCGACCTCGAGCGTCCTGACCCGGAAGCTGCTGGGATGGCATCCCGAGCACCCCGCACTCGTCCCGGACCTCGAAGCGGGCCACTACTTCAACGACTGAGCAAGCCGCTCGAGCGGTTCGAACCCGGCGACCTCATCACCCTTCCGTACCCGGCCGGAATGCGCTGCCCGGGACCGCCGTGTTTCATGAAGTGAGGATCTTCCCACCGGTGGAACCCCGTCCCCGGCCATTCCCTCCAGCAGGGCGACGAGGAGGTCGGTATGGAAGACGGCCCCCAGACGGTGAGCGGCAGACCCACGCGGCAGCTCATGCCCGCGTCGCCTGCCGCCTCGCCCGAGGTGTGGCGGTGGCGGGCCGAACTGAAGCGGGCGCTGCCCGCGCTGTGGCTGTTCGCCGCCGCGCGGCTGACGGGCGTGGCCATGGTGACCGTCTGGTCGCTGCACCTGGGCCGGCACCCGCGCAACGTGCTCGGTCTGGAATGGGACGGCGGCTGGTACTGGCACATCGCCCGGTACGGCTACGGCACGATCGTCGCCGCCAAGTCCGGCCACGGGGTCATCTACAACGACCTGGCGTTCTTCCCGCTCTTCCCCGGACTGATCCACGGCCTGAACACGGTCCTGCCGATCGGTCCGGTCAACGCGGCGCTCGTCATCTCCTGGACCGCCGCCACCGTGGCCGCCTGGGGCGTGTACGCGGTCGGCGAGCTGCTGCACGGACGGCGGGTCGGCCTGGCGCTCGCGGCACTGTGGGCGCTGCTGCCGCACGCCGTCGTGCTGACCATGGCGTACACCGAGTCCCTCATGACGGCCTTCGCCGCCTGGGCTCTCTACGCGGCGCTGACCCACCGCTGGCTGACCGCCGGGACGCTGGCCGCGCTGGCCGGGCTGTGCCGCCCCAACGGTTTCACGGTGGCCGCCGCGGTCGTCACGGCCGCCGCCGTCCACCTCTGGCAGCGCCGCCGCGACGGGAGGCCCACCGCCCCGCGCGCCTGGACGGCCGTGCTCGTGGCGCCCGTCGGGTGGCTCGGGTACGTCGTCTGGGTGGGGCTGCGCACGCACGACCTGACCGGCTATTTCCGGGTGCAGAGTCTGTGGGGCTCACGTTTCGACTTCGGTCACTACACCGCGCACATGTTCAAGCACCTGGTCGTCGGGCACGACACCCTGGTCGTCTATCTCTCCGCCGGAATCGTCCTCGGCTGCCTCCTGCTGTTCGTCCTCGGCATCCTGGACCGACAGCCGCTGCCGCTTCTCGTGTACTCGGGGATTCTCCTCGTCATCGCCCTCGGCGACGCCCACTTCTTCACGAGCAGACCCCGCCTGCTGCTGCCCGCCTTCCCCCTGCTGCTGCCGGTCGCCCTCTCCCTGGTCCGCGCCCAACGGCGCACGGTTGTCGTCCTGCTCATCGGCCTGGCCGGTTTCTCCCTCTTCTACGGCACCTATCTGCTGACCATTTCCCACGAGGCCCTGTGACCGCCGGTGCGGCGAGGTCCGTATCATCCGAAGAGTCATGCCGAGCCCACACGATCACGCGGGTCCACCGGGACGGGACTCCCGCCTCGCAGCGACGCGCTTCTCCGTCCTTGACCGCTCACGCACCCGCGAGGGGCACGACGCCGCCGAGGCCCTGCGGGACACCGTGCGTCTGGCCCAGGAGCTGGAAGGGCTCGGATACCACCGGATCTGGGTATCGGAGCACCATGGCGTGCCCGGGGTCGCCGGGTCCGCGCCCACCGTGCTGGCCGCCGCGGTCGCCGCCGCCACCCGGACGATCCGGGTCGGTACCGGCGGGGTGATGCTTCCCAATCACCAGCCCCTGGTCGTGGCCGAGCAGTTCGGCGTGCTCGAGTCCCTGTTCCCCGGGCGGATCGACATGGGGCTCGGGCGTTCGGTCGGCTTCACGGACGGGGTGCGCAGGGCGCTGGGGCGGGACAAGGACGTCGCCGACGACTTCGCGGGGCAGCTCGACGAGCTGCTCGGCTGGTTCCGCGGCCCGTCGCCGACGGGGGTGCACGCGCGCCCCTCGGAGGGGCTGACCGTGCCGCCCTTCGTGCTCGCCCTGAACGAGGGCGCCACGATCGCGGCGCGGGCGGGCCTGCCCCTGGTCATCGGGGACATCAGGAACCGGGAGAAGATGAGGCGCGGGATCGACCACTACCGCGCGACGTTCCGCCCCTCCGTCTGGGCGGCGGAGCCGTACGTCGTCGTCTCCGGCGCCGTCGCGGTCGCCGCGACCCCGGAGGAGGCGATGCGGCTGCTCCTCCCCGAGGCCTGGTCGATGGCGTACACCCGCACGCACGGCACCTTCCCGCCGCTCCCGCCCGCCGAGCGGGTCGAGGACCTTCCGATGAACGGCAAGGAGCGGCGTTTCTACGAGTCGGCGCTCGCGGGGCAGATCGCGGGCACCGAGAAACAGGTCGAGCACGAGCTGGAGATGTTGATCGAGGAGACCGGCGCGCAGGAGGTGCTGGTCACGACCAGTACGTACGACCGCCAGGCCCTGCTGGACTCCTTCCGCAGGCTCGCCCGGGTCGCGGGACTGGCCTCGGCCTAGAATCGTGGGGTTTGCCCCGAGCCCCCCGCCAGGAGTCCCGTCGATGTCCGACCCGCACCGCCGCCACGACGCGTACGTCCGTGTGCGGGGCGCCCGCGAGCACAATCTCCAGGGCGTGGACGTCGACATTCCGCGCGATGTCCTCGTGGTCTTCACCGGGGTCTCGGGCTCGGGCAAGTCCTCGCTGGCATTCGGCACGATCTACGCGGAGGCCCAGCGGCGCTACTTCGAGTCGGTGGCGCCGTACGCGCGACGGCTGATCCACCAGGTCGGGGCGCCGAAGGTGGGGGACATCACCGGGCTGCCGCCCGCGGTCTCGCTCCAGCAGCGCCGCTCGGCGCCCACCTCGCGCTCGTCCGTGGGCACGGTCACCAACCTCTCCAACTCCCTGCGGATGCTGTTCTCGCGCGCGGGCGACTATCCGCGGGGCGCCGAACGCCTCGACTCGGACGCCTTCTCGCCGAACACGGCCGCCGGGGCCTGCCCGGAGTGTCACGGTCTCGGCCGGGTCCACCGTACGACCGAGGAGTCACTGGTCCCGGACCCGTCGCTGTCGATCCGCGCGGGTGCGATCGCCGCGTGGCCCGGTGCCTGGCAGGGCAAGAACCTGCGCGACGTCCTCGACGCGCTGGGGTACGACGTGGACCGGCCGTGGCGCGAGCTGCCGGCCGAGCAGCGGGAGTGGATCCTGTTCACGGACGAGCAGCCGGTCGTCACCGTGCATCCGGTGCGGGACGCGGACCGGATCCAACGCCCCTACCAGGGCACGTACATGAGCGCCCGGCGCTACGTCATGAAGACGTTCTCCGATTCGAAGAGCCCGGCGCTGCGGGCCAGGGCCGAGCGGTTCCTGACCAGCGCCCCGTGCCCGGTGTGCGGCGGCAGCCGGCTGCGTCCCGAGGCGCTGGCGGTGACCTTCGCGGGCAGCACGATCGCCGAACTGGCGGGGCTGCCGCTGTCCGAGCTGGCCGGGACCCTGGAGCCCCGGGGAGAGACGGCCCGCGTCCTCACCGACGACCTGAGGGCGCGGATCGCCCCCGTCCTCGAACTCGGCCTCGGATACCTCAGCCTCGACCGGGCCACCCCGACCCTCTCCGCGGGCGAGTTGCAACGACTGCGGCTGGCAACGCAGTTGCGTTCCGGTCTGTTCGGTGTCGTGTACGTCCTCGACGAACCGTCCGCGGGTCTGCACCCGGCGGACACGGAGGCCCTGCTCACGGTCCTGGACCGACTGAAGGCGGCGGGCAACTCGGTGTTCGTGGTCGAGCACCATCTGGATGTCGTGCGGGGGGCCGACTGGCTCGTCGACGTCGGTCCGCGGGCGGGTGAGCACGGCGGGCGGGTGCTGCACAGCGGCCCGGTGGCGGAGCTGGCCGGGGTGGAGGAATCGGCGACGGCCCGCTTCCTCTTCGACCGCTCCCCCGTGTCGGAACGCGAAGTCCGTTCCCCCCAAGGACAGTTGAAGGTGGGGCCGGTGAGCCGCCACAACCTGCACGGGGTGAACGTCGCGTTCCCGCTCGGTGTGTTCACCGCCGTCACGGGCGTCTCGGGCTCGGGCAAGTCCACCCTCATCGGCGAGGTGACGGAGGAGCTGGAGGGGGTGGGACGGCTCGTCTCCGTCGACCAGAAGCCCATCGGCCGTACCCCGCGCTCGAATCTCGCCACGTACACGGGCCTCTTCGATGTCGTGCGCAAGGTCTTCGCCGGGGCGGAGGAGGCGCGAAGGCGCGACTACGGGGTGGGGCGCTTCTCCTTCAACGTCGCGGGCGGGCGCTGCGAGACCTGCCAGGGCGAGGGGTTCGTGAGTGTGGAGCTGCTCTTCCTGCCGAGCACCTACGCTCCCTGTCCGGACTGCGGTGGGGCGCGCTACAACCCCGAGACGCTCGAAGTGACGTACCGCGGACGGAACATCGCGCAGGTCCTGGACATGACGGTGGAGGCCGCTGCGGAGTTCTTCACCGACACCCCGCCCGTCGCCCGCAGCCTCGCCACGCTCCTCGACGTGGGTCTGGGCTATCTGCGACTCGGCCAGCCCGCCACGGAGTTGTCCGGTGGCGAGGCCCAGCGCATCAAGCTGGCCAGTGAGTTGCAGCGGGTCCGCCGGGGGCACACCCTCTATCTCCTCGACGAGCCGACGACCGGGCTGCACCCCGCCGATGTCGAGGTGCTGATGCGCCAGTTGCACGGCCTGGTCGACGCGGGACACACCGTCGTGGTCGTCGAGCACGACATGTCGGTGGTCGCGGGCGCGGACTGGGTGATCGACCTGGGTCCCGGCGGCGGGGCTGCGGGCGGCCGGATCGTGGCCGCGGGGCCCCCGGCCGAGGTGGCGCGGGCGCAGGGGAGCACGACGGCTCCGTACCTCACCCGGGCACTCGCTCGGGACCGGTAGCCCCGTACCGCCGGCTGCCGGCCCCTGTTCCTTCAGGTCGCCTCGTCCTGATACGTCAGCGATGTGCGGGGACCGACGCGCGTGCGCCCTGGGAATGCAACCCCCCTTGCGCCGCGCGGGCCAGCTCCCGTCGATCCGGGTGGCTGCCCGGGGCGAGCGTGGGCCGTACCTCGACCTCGGCCACCAGTCCGCGAGCCGAGGCCACCCGCCACAGCGAGGCGAGCAGCGAGTCGTTCCCGACGAAGGCGGGCGCGGTGCTCGCCACTCCCCCGGCGAGCCGGTAGTGGATGTGCACCGGCTGGACCGGCACCCCCGCGTCGAGCGCGGCCTGGAAGACGGCCCGCCGGAAGTGTCCCTGCGCCCTACCGCACCAGGTGCTGCCCTCCGGGAAGGCCACGACGGCCGCCCCGTCGCGCAGCAGCCCGGCGATCCGCGCCACCGTGTCCGGGAGCGCGCGCAGCCGGTCGCGCTCGATGAACAGGACGCCGCCGCGCGCGGCCAGCGGTCCCGCCACCGGCCACTGCCGGATCTCTGACTTGGCGAGCATCCTGGCCGGCCGCACGGCGGCGAGGAGCGGGATGTCCAGCCAGGAGATGTGGTTGGCGACGATCAGCAGCCCGCCGGTGGGGACGGCGGGGCCGGTGATCCGGACGCGGACGCCCGCGGCCCGCACGATCGCCCGGCACCAGCGCCGTACCGGCTCGGCGGGGATCCGCCCGCCGAGCGGCAACAGCACGACCCCGGTGGCGACCACCACCAGGACCGCCGCGAGCCGCAGCACGGCGCGCGGTACGGCCGTGGCGGACCCCGTCGCCTCGACGCACGCCCTGGGGGTGCAGGGCGCGCTGGGCAGCCAGACGCTCATCACGCCGGGACGAGCGAGAGGAAGTGCCGCAGATAGCGCGGGTTGACCCGGCGCATCGACAGCAGCACGAACAGGTCCGCGACCCCGAAGTCCGGGTCGTGCGCGGGTGCGGCGCAGACCCAGGCGCCGAGCCGTAGATAGCCGCGCAGGAGCGGGGGCAGTTCGGTGCGGGGCCGGCGGGTGACACCCTCCGCGGTCCACGGCAGCAGCGGTCGTACCCGGTACTCCTCGGGTGCCAGGTGCTTGGCCCGCACCCGGTCCCAGGTTCCGGCGGCGAGCTCGCCGCCGTCGGCGAGCGGGATCGAGCAGCAGCCCGCGAGCCACTCGTGGCCGCCCTCGACCATGTAGCGGGCTATCCCGGCCCAGATGAGGCCGATGACGGCGCCGTCGCGGTGGTCGGGGTGCACGCAGGAGCGTCCGACCTCGACGAGTCCCGGGCGGACCGCGTCGAGCGGGGTCAGGTCGAACTCGCCCTCCGAGTAGAGCCGGCCGGCGATCGCGGCGCGCTCCGGGGGCAGCAGGCGGTAGGTGCCGACGACCTGGTCGGTCAGCGTGTCACGGACCAGCAGGTGATCGCAGTAGGCGTCGAAGGCGTCGATGTCGAGCCCCGGCTGCGGCGTGGTCAGCAGGGCGCCCATCTCCCCGGCGAAGACGTCGTGCCGCAGCCGCTGCGCGGCCCGGACGTCGGCCTCGGAACGGGCGAGGGAGACGGTGTAACGGGTGGGGGCCAGGGGCTGCGGGGGGCTGTCGAGGGTGGAAACGCCGGTCATGGCACTCTCCTGGTCACGGGCCGGTTCGGCACAGCGGCGGCAGACCGGTTCGGTACGGCCCGCGCGCTCCTGTTCTTCCGATGCAGGTTGGCGTGCGCGTGACCTGTGCCAGGAGCCAGGATGTGGGGATGTTGAATGCCAGAAGATTCCCCGAATGCGAGACGGGGCCGGGGATGAGCACCACCTCCCGGCCCCGCCCGTCCGCACAGATCCGGCGAACGTCTACTTAACAATCGGGGCCGGCAAGAGCGCCCCTGAGGGGCGCGGGGAACTGCGCGCCCAGCCCCCACGACCCGCAGCCGAAACCCTGCCCTACCGCTTCCCCGCTTTACGCGCAGCCCGCAGCCACTCCTTGTTCATCCCGGTGATGGAAACCAACGGAATCCCCTTCGGGCAGGCGGTGGCGCACTCCCCGGCCAGCGTGCACCCCCCGAACCCCTCCTCGTCCATCTGCGCCACCATGTCCAGCACCCGCGTCTCCCGCTCGGGCGCCCCCTGCGGCAGCACGTTCAGATGGTTGATCTTGGCCGAGGTGAAGAGCATCGCGGCCCCGTTGGGACAGGCGGCCACGCACGCACCGCACCCGATGCACTCGGCGTGCTCGAACGCGAAGTCGGCGTCCGGTTTCGGTACGGGCGTCGCATGGGCCTCGGGCGCCGCGCCGGTCGGGGCGGTGATGTAGCCGCCGGCCTGGATGATCCGGTCGAAGGCCGTCCGGTCCACGACGAGGTCCTTGACGACCGGGAACGCGGCGGCACGCCAGGGCTCGACGTCGATGGTGTCGCCGTCCTGGAAGGACCGCATGTGGAGCTGGCAGGTGGTGGTGCGCTCGGGTCCGTGCGCGTCGCCGTTGATGACGAGGCTGCACGCGCCGCAGATGCCCTCGCGGCAGTCGTGGTCGAAGGCGACGGGGTCCTCGCCCTTGAGGATGAGCTCCTCGTTGAGGGTGTCGAGCATCTCCAGGAAGGACATGTCGGCCGAGATGCCGTCCACCTCGTACGTGGACATCGCTCCGTCGGCGTCGGCGTTCTTCTGGCGCCAGACGCGCAGGGTGAGCTTCATGCGTAGCTCCGCTGGGTGGGGTGGACGTACTCGAAGACCAGGTCTTCCTTGTGCAGGACGGGCGCGGCGCCGGTGTCGGTGAACTCCCAGGCGGCCGTGTAGGAGAACTCCTCGTCCTTGCGGGCGGCCTCGCCGCCCTCGGTCTGGGACTCCTCGCGGAAGTGGCCGCCGCAGGACTCGGAGCGGTGCAGTGCGTCGAGGCACATCAGCTCGGCGAGCTCCAGGTAGTCGACGACGCGGTTGGCCTTCTCCAGGGACTGGTTGAACTCCTCACCGGTGCCGGGGACCTTGATGCGCCGCCAGAACTCCTCGCGGATCTGCGGGATGCGCTCCAGCGCCTTGCGCAGACCCGTCTCGGTGCGGGCCATGCCGCAGAACTCCCACATGAGTTCGCCGAGTTCGCGGTGGAAGGAGTCGGGGGTGCGGTCGCCGTCGACGGCCAGCAGCAGCCGCAGCCGGTCCTCGGTCCCGGCCAGCACCTCCCGGACGGCGGGGTGTTCGTCCGTCACCTCGGCGTGGTGCGGATTGCGGGCGAGGTAGTCGTTGATGGTGGACGGCAGCACGAAGTAGCCGTCGGCGAGGCCCTGCATGAGGGCCGAGGCGCCGAGGCGGTTGGCGCCGTGGTCGGAGAAGTTGGCCTCGCCGATCGCGAACAGGCCGGGGATGGTGGTCTGGAGGTCGTAGTCGACCCACAGTCCGCCCATCGTGTAGTGCACGGCCGGGTAGATCCGCATCGGCACGGTGTACGGGTCCTCGGCGGTGATCCGGGCGTACATGTCGAAGAGGTTGCCGTACTTCTCCTCGACCTTCGCCCTGCCCATGCGCCCGATGGCGTCGGCGAAGTCCAGGTAGACGCCCTGTCCGCCCGGGCCCACGCCGCGGCCCTCGTCACAGACGTTCTTGGCGGCGCGGGAGGCGATGTCACGCGGGACCAGGTTGCCGAAGGAGGGGTAGATGCGCTCCAGGTAGTAGTCGCGCTCGTCCTCGGGGATCTCGTTCGGCGGGCGCGTGTCGCCCTTCGCCTTCGGGACCCAGATACGGCCGTCGTTGCGCAGCGACTCGCTCATCAGGGTGAGCTTGGACTGGTGATCGCCGGTGCGCGGGATGCAGGTGGGGTGGATCTGGGTGAAGCAGGGGTTGGCGAAGTAGGCGCCGCGCCGGTGCGCCCGCCAGACGGCGGTGGCGTTGGAGTTCATGGCGTTCGTCGAAAGGTAGAAGACGTTGCCGTAGCCACCGCTGGCCAGGACGACGGCGTCCGCGTAGTACGTGTCGATCCGGCCGGTGACGAGATCCCGTGCCACGATGCCGCGCGCCCGTCCGTCGACCACGATCAGGTCGAGCATCTCGGTGCGCGGATGCATCTCGATGTTGCCGGCCGCGATCTGCCGCGACAGGGCCTGGTAAGCACCGAGCAGGAGCTGCTGGCCCGTCTGGCCGCGGGCGTAGAAGGTGCGGGACACCTGGACGCCGCCGAAGGAACGGGTGTCGAGGAGACCGCCGTACTCGCGCGCGAACGGCACGCCCTGGGCGACGCACTGGTCGATGATCTCGACCGAGATCTGTGCGAGGCGGTGGACGTTGGACTCGCGGGCGCGGAAGTCGCCGCCCTTGACGGTGTCGTAGAACAGCCGGTGGACGGAGTCGCCGTCGTTGCGGTAGTTCTTCGCCGCGTTGATGCCGCCCTGGGCGGCGATCGAGTGCGCGCGGCGGGGCGAGTCCTGGTAGCAGAACTGGACGACGTGGTAGCCCTGTTCGGCGAGCGTGGCACCCGCCGAACCGCCCGCGAGCCCGGTTCCGACGACGATCACCGTGTGCTTGCGGCGGTTGGCGGGATTGACGAGTTTGGCCTCGAAGCGGCGGGTGTCCCAGCGCTCGTTGACCGGGCCCCCGGGGGCCTTGCTGTCGACGACGGGCGCACCGGTCGTGTACGCGGCGTATTCAGAGGCTGCGGTCATGTCAGCTCACCAATCCGGTCATGACACCGACGGGTACGGAGATGAAGCCCACCGTCAGCACCAGCGCGAGGACGTTGGCGATGGTCTTGAGGGCGCGGTCGCGGGTGCGGTTGCCGGCGCCCATGGTCTGTGCGGCGCTCCAGAAGCCGTGCCGGATGTGCAGGCCGAGCGCGAGCATCGCGACGATGTAGATCACGTCGCCGTACCAGGTCGAGAAGGTGTCGATCACGTTCTGGTACGGGTGTCCGGACTGGAAGCCGCCGGGGTGCACGGTGCCGGTCGTCAGGTCGAGGATGTGCCAGACGATGAACAGGCCGAGGATGATCCCGCCCCAGCGCATCGTGCGGGTCGCGTAGCTGGACCTGGGCTTCTTGTGGACGTACTTGCTCGGGCGCGCCCTGATGTCACGGCGGCTGAGCTGGTACGCGGCGGTGGCGTGGGCGACGACGGCGACGACCAGAACCACGCGGATGATCCACAGGGCCCACTCGTAGTGCAGGAAGGGCTCGCCGAGGGTGCGCAGCCAGTGGGCGTAGTGGTTGAACTCGCCCGAACCGAAGAAGATCTTCAGGTTGCCGAGCATGTGGACGACCAGGTACAGCAGCATGATCAGGCCGCTGACCGCCATCACGGTCTTCTTCCCGACGGAGCTGTCCCACACGGTGCGCGTCATGGACGGTCGTCGGTCCGTCCGCGTTGCCAGAGCCATGTCTCAGAAGCTAGGGCCACGGGTGCCGATCGGTCCAAGACATGGTCCGGCTCGTTTCAATAGCTGAAGCCTATGATGGGTGGATGCAGTTCCAGCAGCTCCAGTACTTCGTGGCGGTCGCCGAGACCCGGCACTTCACCCGGGCCGCCGATCTGGTCCATGTCGCCCAGCCGTCCCTGTCCCAGCAGATCAAGGCGCTGGAACGGGAGTTGGGGGCGGACCTCTTTCTCCGCGCGCGGGGCAACATCACGCTGACGGACGCGGGCGAGGCGCTGCTGCCACTGGCCCGGCGCATCCTGGCCGACGCGGACACGGCCCGGCACGAGGTGCAGGAACTGGCCCAGCTGCGCAGCGGCCGGGTCCGCCTGGGCGCGACGCCGAGCCTGTGCACCGGCCTGCTTCCGGATGTCCTGCGTGCCTTCCACGACCGCTATCCCGGTATCCGACTGATGATCGAGGAGGGCGGCTCCCACGATCTCGTACGGGAACTCGCGCGCGGCGCGTTGGATCTCGCCCTGGTCGTCCTCCCCCTGCCCACCCCCTCCCCCGCCCTGACGACGGTGGAGCTGCTGCGTGTGGACCTGGTCGTGGTGTCGTCACCGGACGCGCCCGCGCCGGGGAGAGGCCGCACCGTGCGCGTCCCCGACCTGGAGGGCGAACGCCTGGTGATGTTCCGGCACGGCTACGACCTGCGGGAACTGACCGTCGCCGCCTGCCGCGCCGAGGGCTTCGAGCCGGACTTCGCCGTCGAGGGCGGCGAGATGGACGCGGTGCTGGGTTTCGTCAGGGCGGGGCTCGGCGTGGCCGTCGTCCCGCGCATGGTCGCGACGCGCTCGGGACGCGGCCTGCGGGTGACACCGCTCGCGCGCCCCGGACTCCACCGCACCATCGCCCTGGCCCACCGCAGCGATGTGGCTCCGCCTCGCGCGGCCCGCGAACTCCAGCGGATGCTGCTGGAACGCTGACCGGCGCAGGGGGCTTCGAAGGTCGCTCGCCGCGTCACCAGGTCGGGATGAAGCCGCCGTCGATGACGAAGTCGCTGCCGGTGATGTTGCGGGAGCGGTCGCCGGCGAGGAAGAGAACCAGGTCGGCGACCTCGTTCGGCTGGGAGAAGCGGCCGGTGACCGTGGCACCGGCCGCCAGGGCGACCACGTCGTCCGGGGTGATCCCGGCGGCTGCCGAGACGGTGGCCGCCACCCCGTCGCCGCCGAGCCACAGCTCGGTCTCCACCGGGCCCGGGCTGACGGTGTTGACCCGGACGCCCTTGGGGCCGACCTCCTTGGACAGTGCCTTGGAGAAGGCGACCAGCGCGGCCTTGCCCGCGCTGTAGTCGATCACCATCGGGTCGGGCAGGGTGGCGTTGACCGAGGCGACCGTCACGACCGAGCCCTGCCCGGCGGTCAGCATCAAGGGCAGGGCGGCTCGGGTGACCCGCACGGCTGTGAGGAGGTTCAGATCGACCGTGCGCTGCCAGTCCTCGTCGGTCACCGACAGGAATCCGCCCATGCGGGCGGGGGCCGCACCGACGTTGTTGACCAGGATGTCCAGCCGGCCGTCAGCCGCCGTCACAAGGCGCTCGGCGGCTCCGGGTTCGGCCAGGTCCACCGGTACCCAGGTGACACCGCCCTGCTTGACCAGCGCGTCGAGACCCGGCGTCGTGGTGCGCGACCCGGCGATCACCGTCGCCCCCGCTCCGGCCAGCGCCTCGGCGACGGCCAGTCCGATGCCCTTGCTCGCGCCGGTGACGACGGCGGTCCTGCCCTGGAGTTCCGTGCTCATCCTGCTCAGCTCCTTCGATTACTTCGATCGGTGAAATGAGGCGTGCCACGAACCGAGGCACGCCCGGGTCGGACGTCCGGGTCAGTCGTGTGAGGTGCCCCGGCCCTGGACGCCCTGCTCGGACAGCCACCGCAGGGCGTACTCGGCCACCGTCCGCCAGCCGTGGTCGACGACCAGGGAGTGGCCCCGGTCGGGGAACTGCTTGAGTTCGGTGACCGCCGACGAGTCGCCGTAGAGCTTGTACGCCGAGCGGGTCACGACATCGGGAACGGTGTGGTCGGCCTGGCCGGAGATCAGCAGGAGCGGCCCGCGATCCGCGTTGCCGGTGGCCACGGACGCCGGGGAGCGCCGCGCGAAGTTGGCGAACGCGGCCTCGAACAGCGGCCGCCCCGGCGAGGGGATGGTGAGGCGCTCGTACAGGTCGTCGGACTCGGTCTCCTCCAGCGCGTTGCCGAAGCCGTAGCGGAACTGCGCGGCGGTCAGAGAGACCGCGCGGCGCCGGTTGGCGGGGTTGCCCAGCACGGGGAAACCCGCCCGCAGCTGGGCCGGCGGCAGCGCCTTGACGCCCTTGATCTGGGCCGGGTCGATGGCCACCGCGGCCCGGCCGAAACCCGCGCCGAGCAGCTTCTGCGCGATCAGTCCACCGAAGGAGTGTCCGATGAGCACCGGCGGGCGGTCGAGGGAGCGGACGATCCCGGCGTAGTGCTCGGTGACGTCGTCGATGCCGAGCCCGGCGACGGCCTCGGGGTGGCGCCGGGCCTCGGCGACGGTGCCGGCCTCGCCGGGCCAGCCGGGTGCCAGCGGGGCGTAGCCGTGCTCCTGGGCCAGGTCGATCCAGGGTTGCCACGACCCTGCGTGCAGCCACAGGCCGTGGATGAGGACGAGCGGGGTGCGCGGGTCGGACATGGCCTTCTCCTGGACTTCTCGGGGCCGCCCCGGGGGTGGCGCGACGAGTCCAGACTCCCTGGGCAGTCATGCCCGCCGAATCGGTCGAATGACTGCGGTGACCGACGTAGGGCGGTGTCCGTGCGGGTCGGGGCTCATCCACCTTCGATGGAATGCCCCGCCTGCGCCAGCGCGTCGCGCAGCGACGCCCGCGAGGAGATGCCGAGCTTGGGAAAGACCCGGTAGAGGTGCGCTCCGACCGTGCGCGGGGAGAGGAACAGGCGGGCGCCGATCTCCTTGTTGCTCAGCCCGCTCGCGGCGAGCTCGGCGATCTGCCGCTCCTGCGCGGTGAGCGTGTCGGCTCTGCTCTCCGCGGCCTTGCCGACCGCCGCACCGGCCGCGCGCAGTTCGGCCCGGGCACGCCGGGTCCACGGCTGCGCGCCGAGTCGCTCGAACGTCTCGACGGCCTCCTCGAACACCGTCCGTGCGGCCGCGCGCTCCCGGGCCCTGCGCAGCCACATTCCCTGTGCGAGGCGCACCCGGGCCAGCTCGAAGGGGAACTCCACTCCCGCGGGGTGAGCCACCGCCCGTTCGAACGCGGCCCGGGCTCCCGTGTCGTCGGCGGTCATCGCCAGAGCGGCGGCGGTGAGGAAGTCGAGGTGCGGCGAGATCGCGGGCAGGCCCTGGTCACGGGCGGCGAGGGCATGGGCGCGGGCCTGGTCGGCGCGCCCGGTGTGCACGGCGGACTCCACCAGGTCCAGCAGGGTGCGTACGGCCTGCTGGGAGCAGGGCGTGAACTCGCCCGGCACGGTGAGGCCGCTCGCGTAGGCGTACGCGCCTTCGAAGTCCCCGGCCGTCAGGTGCATGGCGGCGCCGATGGCCTCGGCGAGCTGGGTGAGGTGGCCGACGCCGCGCGGGCGGGCCCAACGGTCGAGCCGGTTCAGTGCCGCGGTGGCCCGCTCGGTGTCGCCGCGCCAGGCGGCGATCAGGCCGAGGAAGCCGTGGTACTGGTGCTCGAACAGCGCGTAGCCATGGGCGGTGGTGAGCTCCAGACCACGCTTGCCGGTGTGCTCGGCGTCCTCCCATGCGCCGCTGTTGATCTGATCGAGCATGACCAGCTGGAGCAGGGTCATCGCGTTGGTGACCGCCCCGCTGCCCGCCTCCCGGTCGGCGACGCGGCGCACCAGCGGACGATGGTCGCCGAGCGCGTCGAGGTAGTACGCCGCCACCCCGAGCCGCATGACGTCCCACGGCTGCTCCTCGCCCAGCCTCGCGAAGGCGTCCTGGACCCGCTCCCGCGCGCCCGCTCCACGCCGGGCGACATCGCCGAACGCGTCGCGGTAGAGCAGGGTCGAGGGCTCGGTCGCCGCGACGTCCACCAGCGTGTCGGTGACCGACCAGAGGGCCGGGTCGGCGGAGAACAGGCTGATGGCCAGCAGCAGGTTGAACAGCCGGGTCCGGATCTCCTCAGAGGTGTCCGCCGGCAGGGCTTCGAGCGCGGCGGCGACACGGCGGTGGGCGGATCGGACGTCGCCGTCCTGATAGAGCGCGGCGTACGCCGAGGTGATCACGGCGGTGGGCGACCGGCGGCTGCCGAGCAGCCGGTCGGAGGCCTCGCGCAGTTCCTGTGCCTGGTCGAGCAGCGCGGACTGGGCCGCCACGTACGCGGCGTCGCCCAGCCGGCGGGAGCGTGCCGCGGCACCGGGGCTGAGTTCGGCGGCGCGAGTGAGCAGGGCGACTGCGGACGCGGCGCCGCCCCGGGCCGTGGCAGATCGGGCGGCGCGCTCCAGGACGACGGCGACGGCCTCGTCGGGGTCTACCGTGGCGGCCGCCAGATGGGCGGCGTGGCGTTCGATGTCCGCGCGGTGCAGGCGGGCCAGTTCCGTGTGCGCGGCGCGCCGTTCGTTGGGTGTCGCCGACTGCAGCAGCGCGGAGCGGACCAGCGGGTGCCGGAACACGAGACCGGGCCGGTCGCCGCCGGCCGTGTCAGGGGTGAGCAGCCCGGCGGCCACGGCCCCGTCGGCCTCGCTCATCCGGTAGCGGGCCCGGTCGGCGGGCGAGGGTGAGGCGCCGGTACCGACGCCGTCGAGCGCGGCCCGCAGCAGCTCGGCGCGTTCGCCGGGAGCGAGGGTCTTGATCCGGTCGCCGTAGAGGTGTTCCAGCCGCCGGGAGAGCGGCAGTTCACCGGGCTCCGCGCCACGGGTGGTGCCCTCGTCGAGGGCGCGCGGCAGTTCCAGCAGGGCGAGCGGGTTGCCCTGTGCCTGATCGAGGACCTGGCGGCGGACTGCCTCCCGCAGGTGCGGGGCGTGTGTGTCGAGGAGGGTCGCGGCCGCCGCGGCCTCCAGCGCGGGGACGGCCAGCTCGGGCAGTCCGGCCGCGTCCCAGGCGGAGGGGATGTCCTCCCGTACGCCGATGGCCATCCGTACGGCGTGCGCGGACAGGCGGCGGGCGATGAACCGCCCCACTTCGGCGCTCTGCGGGTCGAACCAGTGCGCGTCGTCGACGACCACCAGCAGGGGTACGTCTCCGGAGGCCAGCGCCAGCAGATCGAGTACGGCGATGCCCAGGGCCATCACGGAGGGCACCTCGCCCGTCGTGCGCCCGAACACGGTGTCGAAGGCGGCCCGGGTGACCCGGTCGAGGCCGGCGGCCCCCGGGAGCAGCGGGTACAGCAGCTGGTGCAGGCCCGCGAACGGCAGCTGCGTCTCGGCCTCCACGCCGGCCGCGCGGACGACGCGGTGTCCGAGCGTGGTGGCGTGCGTGGCGGCGGCGTCCAGCAGGACGCTCTTGCCGACGCCCGCCTCGCCGCGCAGCAGCAGCGCCCGGCCGTCGGGCGACGCGGCCAGCCGGGAGAGCTCGGCGAGCTCCGCCTCCCGGCCCACGATCGGCCGCTCGTCCGCCATGCGCCCACTCCTCCGCCGAGTTCACCCGACTCCGCCGCCGGTCACGGGAGCTCGGGAACGCCTCGTACGGGCTCGGACTGTGCGCCGAGTGCGGTCTGGTCTCCCAGCTG